>CAZHLB010000370.1:0-6769 GCA_964533005.1 uncultured Saprospiraceae bacterium | reverse complement strand
AAAACTGTACATTGACACCATCATCAATTACTACGCACCGAGGGCTTGTCTCGTGCTCGACCTGGGTTGCAACCTGGCAGGTTTCTCCGCTGCGGATGAAGTTCCTGCTGCCGATGTTCAGCTTCAAATCTCGCCCAACCCGGCTACCGACAACGTCCAACTTAGCACAGCGGCTGAGTTCCCGATGGAATCGGTCTATGTTTTCGACCTGAACGGCAGGCTGGTTAAGGCGCACGTGGACATTCACGACAGCCATTTTACCATGCCTCGCAACAGCTTGCAGCCAGGCATGTACGTGGCGAAAGTGGTGTTCAAACATGGGTTTGCTTCGCAGCAGATTTTGTATCGTTGATGTTGATTTCTGCTTGAAAATGAAAAGGTTGCGAGGCGGTTTTGCTTCGCAACCTTTTTTTTTCTTTCGCTCATACTTTAGAAAACTATGACCTCACCTCCTTTCCGTCAAGTCCATTTTTTCAAGCATTTTTTTCAAATCAGGGAGCTTGCTCTCGAGCACGTTCAGGATTACATCCCCACCTCCATTGTGCGCCACCTCGATTTGAGCATTTTCGAGCTTGACACCACCAATTACATTAACCCGGAATTGAGCGAAACACGGAGCGACGTAGTGTATCGCACCTGCCTGAACAATGGCAGAGACCTGCGCCTTGCCTTGCTCGACGAACACAAAAGCGAGCAACCCGACCGGGACGTTCGATTTCAAATCCTCACCTACAAAAACAGCATCTGGCTGGAAGATGAAAAACAAGACAGGCGACCAACTTTCATCTTGCCTTCGGTAATTTATCACGGCAGGACAAATTGGAAAAAAGAGCCTTTCCTACATTCATTTCAAGGCTTGCCAGCCAGCCTCGTGCGGTACCTGGATGATTTTGATTACCTGCTGTTGAACTTGAGGAATTTGAAAGACGAGGAAATTTTGCGGCGAAGCGGCGGGAAGATGATTGCGAGCGCATTTTTGGCGCTCAAACACGCATTTCAGCCCAAATACTTTTGGGAGAATTTTGCCAAAGTGGCTAATTTTGACTGGCAACGGTATCCGAAGCCTGTTTGGGAAAATTTTTACACTGGCTTGCTACATTATATGGGCAGCATTGCCGGGTTGAAAAGGAAAGATTTTGCCCAGCTTGCAAAACCTTTGCCTTCCACGCTAAATCATTTTGTCATGACCGTACCTACCATTCCATCCATTTTTGAAGAAGGTCTTGAAGAAGGCCTCGAAAAAGGTCTCCAAAAAGGTCTTCAAAAAGGAATTTTAATCGGCGCTCAACAAGAAGCTGAGCGGAAAGCCCGGCAATTCGTGACCTCGCTTATTCAAGAACTTCCTGACTTGTCAGATGTAAGAATTGCCGCTCTTGCAGGGGTGACCAAATCATTCGTTGCAAATATTCGTCAGGAATTGAAAAAGGCACACAAGAATTAGATTTTAGAACCTGCCTGTTTTATCTGAAATAATGAAATTGATGGATGCCCATCCACCTACAGTGGGCTGCACTTCAGTAAAATCATCGTCAAAAAAACTCCCCTAAAATCGTCTCTTTTAAAGCATTGCCGCACTGACAAATCCATCTGTCGCCACCAAACAAAAATCAATTTCCCTTCCTGCCAATTTCCTCCTTTCAACAGCTACTTTTGCTCACCGTTTCGCCCCTGACACCAATGAATTGGAGCAGGGGCGAACTGTTTTTATTTTCTCACTTAATTGTAAAGACATGTTGAAACTTAAACCAAAGCCATTCCTGGCGCTGGTCGGCTGTCTGTTCCTAACCAGCAGCTTCCTTTTCAGCCAGCGGCAAATCTCAGGTACGGTGACGGATGCCGACTCGGGTGACCCGCTCATCGGGGCGAACATCTTGGTCGTCGGCACGAGCACCGGTACGGTGTCGGACGTGGACGGAACTTATACTTTGCAAGTTCCGGCTGGCTCGACGCAGATTGAAATTACTTACACGGGGTATTCGGCTCAACGGCTCGACCTGGGCGTTTCCAACCTCCTCGACGTGCAGATGCAGGCTGGGCAGGCGCTCAACGAAGTGCTCGTCATCGGCTACGGCACGGTGAAACGGGAAGATGCCACCGGCTCGGTGGCGTCGGTCAATTCCGAAGATTTCAACCGGGGCAGCATCACCGCTCCGCAGGAATTGCTGGCGGGAAAAATTGCCGGGGTGCAAATCACGCCAAGCTCGGAGCCGGGCGGCGGCGCTCAAATCCGCATCCGGGGCGGCTCCTCGCTCAGTGCCAGCAACGACCCGCTCCTCGTCATTGACGGTATTCCGATTGACAACGGCGGCATCAGCGGTGAACGCAACATCTTCAACTTCGTGAATCCCAACGACATCGAGACGTTCACGGTGCTGAAAGATGCCAGCGCCACCGCCATCTACGGCTCACGGGCGAGCAACGGCGTGATTTTGATTACGACGAAAAAAGGCAGGCTCGGCAAGACGATTTCGGTGGAGTACAACGGCAATTTCTCTTCGAGCAAAGCGCTGCAAACCATTGACGTGCTCTCCCCAGACGAGTACCGGGCAGTGGCTAACGACACGGTGAATTTGAAATATTCTTCTCCTGCTGTTCAACAAACTGCCATCGCTCTGCTCGGCAGCGCCAACACCAACTGGCAGGACGTGATTTTCCAAACTGCCACCGGACACGACCACAACCTTAACCTGTCCGGCGGCGTCGCAGACGTGCTGCCCTACCGGGTTTCTTTTGGATACACAGACAAAAAAGGCATCCTAAAAACGGACGAGTTTCAGCGCCTGACCGGCTCGCTAAACCTCTCGCCGAAGTTCATGGACAACTACCTTCAGTTCAACGTGAACTTGAAAGGCATGAAGTCAGACAACCGGTTTGCCACGCGGGGAGCCATCGGTGCGGCTGCATTTTTTGACCCGACGCAGCCGGTTTATCAAGAGGGCAATGCTTTCGGCGGCTATTTCACCTGGGTTGACCCGCAAGGCGTTCGGAATGCTTTGGCTCCTGCTAATCCGCTCGCATTGTTGGAGTTGCGCAGGGATGAAAGCACGGTCAAGCGCTTCGTCGTGAGTGGTTCGGCAGACTACCGCTTTCATTTTCTGCCGGATTTGCGGGCAAACCTTAGCCTTGGCTACGACCAATCGAAAGGCGAAGGCACGATTGAAGTTTCCGAAGAAGCCTCCTTCGAGTTCGACCCCGCCAACGGCAACGGCGCTCACAATACCTACGAGCAAACCAAGAAAAACAGCACCCTCGAGTTTTACCTGAACTACGTCAAGGAGTTGGGCAGCACCAAACTCGACCTCACGGGCGGCTATTCCTGGCAGCGGTTTTACTATTCCGACAACTTTCACAATGCCACTTTGACCGGAGGCGACGTGCAGGAAGGCGACGGCAAGGGCGAATTGTTCCTGCTTTCGCTCTTCGGCAGGTTGAACTACACCTTATATAATAGGGTGCTTTTGACCTTCACTTTGCGGCGGGACGGCACTTCGAGATTCTCGCCGGACAACAGGTGGGGCTTGTTTCCAGCGGCTGCCGTTGGCGTGAAAGTCGTGGAAAGTGGCAAGGGCGCTCTTTCCAACCTCAAGATACGCCTGGGCTACGGCGTCACCGGGCAGCAGGATGTGGGCGGCTACTATCTTTACCTGCCTCGCTACCTCGCCAGCTTTGCAAGCGCCAGCTACCAGTTTGGCGATAATTTCATTCAAACGCTGCGCCCGGAAGGCTACGACTCCAATATTAAGTGGGAGGAAACCACCACTTACAATGCGGCTCTCGACTATGGTTTGCTAAACGACCGCATTTATGGCTCGCTGGAATTCTACCTGCGCAAGACCAAGGATTTGATTAACTACATTCCCGTGGCGGCAGGCTCCAACTTGACCAACTTCATCACCACCAACGTGGGCGACCTCGAAAACCGGGGCGTCGAGTTTTCCGTAAATGCCATTCCGGTGAAAAAGGAAAAATTGATGTGGGAATTCGGCGTGAATGTCACCGCCAACGAAAATGAAATCACCCGCCTGACTGCCTATGACGATCCGAACTACGACGGTGTTCTGACCGGAGGCATCGGCGGCGGCGTCGGCAACTCGATTCAGATTCACACGGTGGGCTATCCTGCCAGCTCCTTCTGGGTGTATGAGCAGGTTTACGACGAGGCAGGTGTTCCCATCGAAGGCTTGTACGTGGACAGAAATAAGGATGGAATTTGGAACGACGACGACAGGTACCGGCTGGAAAAACCTTCGCCCGACGTATTCTTCGGCTTCAATTCGACGCTGACGGTGGGCAATTTCGACTTCTCGTTTGCCGGTCGTGCCAATGTGGGCAACTACGTTTACAATAACGTTTGGTCAAACTCGAGCTACTCCAGCCTGTACGCTTCGACGAATTACCTGGGCAACCTGAATGCCCAAGCGACCAGGTTTGACTTTTTCGTCCCGCAATACGACAGCGATTACTTTATCAGAAATGCCTCGTTTCTGCGCCTCGACCACGTGACGGCAGGCTACAATTTCGGTGGCATGATTGACAACGTGGACATGCTGAAGCTTTTCGTCACGGTGCAAAATCCTTTGCTCATCACGAAATACGATGGCGTTGACCCGGAAATCGCAGGCGGCATTGACAACAACATTTATCCCCGCACACGAACTTTCGTGTTCGGGTTGAATGCACGGTTTTAAAATGGTTTCAGGGTTTCAGGTTTCAAGGTTTCAGGAAGTTCCTGTGAAACCTTGAAACCTGAAACCCTGAAACCTCAATCACTACAACATGAAATTCTTTTCAAAAATAACCCTGCTGACGGGCGTCATTTTGGCGCTTTCGTCGTGCTTTAAAGACTTGGACACCGAGCCGATAGACAAAGACGAGGCGATTTCGAAAATTGTGTACGATGACCCAAGTTCTTACAAAAAAGTGCTTGCCAAACTGTACGCCGGCTTGGCAGTGTCGGGACAGCAAGGTCCCGCCGGGCAAGCCGACATTGCAGGCATTGATGAAGGCTTCGGCCAATACCTGCGTGGCTATTGGTACATGCAGGAATTGACTACCGACGAGGCAGTCATCGGCTGGAATGACAGGACTATCAAAAACCTGCACGGCCAAAATTGGAATGCGGACGATGTTTTCATCGCCGCCATTTACAGCCGGATTTTCGTGCAAATCTCCATTTGCAATGAGTTCTTGCGGGAAAGCACCGATGAGAAACTTGCCAGCCGGGGACAAACTGACCTGACAGACGAAGTAAAAAGATACCGGGCGGAGGCTCGGTTCCTGCGGGCATTGAGTTATTGGCATGCGCTCGACCTCTTCCGAAACGTGCCTTTCGTGACTGAGGAAGACATCGTTGGCTTCATTCCCGAACAAATTTCGGCGGCTGACTTGTACACTTTCATCGAGTCGGAATTGATAGCCATCGAAGGCGACCTGGCTGCGCCTCGCTCCAATGAATACGGCAGGGCTGACCAAGCTGCCGCATGGACGCTGATGGCGAAATTGTACCTGAATTCCCAAGTTTACACGGGAAAAGCAGCCTACACCGAATGCATCGAGGCTTGCCAAAAAGTTATCAATGCAGGTTACACTCTCATGCCGGAATACGAGCATTTGTTTCTCGCAGACAACGACAGACCGGAAGCGCAAAACAGCATCATCTTTCCCGTCAGGTACGATGGAGTCAGCACCCAAACCTGGGGCGGCACCACCTTCCTGGTTCATGCCCCCGTCGGCGGCAGCATGAATACGGCAGATTACGGCATTGACTTCGGTTGGGGCGGTTTGCGCACGACAGGTGCTTTTGTAGACAAATTTCCAGAGCCATCGCCAGGTGCTTTGGTCAGCATTGTTGCACCCAATCCTGGCAATCAAACTTACCCTTTGCTTTATGCTCCTGGCGGCTATCAGGGTTGGGCGCCTGACCAAGCGCCATTCCTTGCTTCGGCTGCCAGCGACAATAAATTTGAGGGCTACCTGTATTTCCCCGACGCCAACACGGAGTTCAAATTCACCACCAACCCTGACTGGAGCGTGAACTACGGAGATGACGGCGCTGACGGAACACTTGACGCCAACGGCGCAAACATCAAAACAGGAGATGCTGGTTTTTATCTCCTCGAAGTTGATTTGAATGCCTTGACTTACACGTTGACCAAAGTCACCTGGGGTCTCATCGGCTCCGCCACGCCCGACCAGTGGAACAGCGACCAGGACATGACTTACAATGCTATCTCCGGCGCTTGGGAAATCACAATTGACCTGGTTGCAGGCGAAGCAAAATTCCGAGCAAACGACGATTGGGCTTTGAATTACGGAGACGACGGCGCAGATGCCCTTGCCGAACGCAACGGCGCAAACATTGTCATTCCTACCGCGGGCAGATACGTCATCAAGCTTTTCCTCGACAAGCCTGACCACACCTACTCCATTGACCGGCTCGACCCGGTCAGCGCCGACAGCCGCCGCCTGTTTCACACGCAAGGGCAGTCGAAATCCATCAGCGACGTCACGCTTTTCACCGAAGGCTACGCCATCACAAAGTGGAAAAACATCACCAGCACAGGGCTGTCTGGAAAAAATGCAGTCCATGCAGACACAGACTTCCCGATGTTCCGCATCGAAGATGTGTTGCTGATGTATGCTGAAGCAGTGATTGAAGGCGGTTCCGGTGGTGACTTGGGCACGGCGGCGGGTTATGTCAATCAAATTCGGGAACGTGCTTACGGCAGCAGTGCTGGCAACATCACGGCAAATGACCTCACGGCTGATT
>CAZHLB010000369.1:0-6774 GCA_964533005.1 uncultured Saprospiraceae bacterium | reverse complement strand
GCCGGAGTCAGAAAAAATCCGCGTGAATCCGCCCAATCCGCGTCATCCGCGTTCCCATCCTCCTCGCGTCCCAAAAGTGTCCGTGACTATGTGTTGAAAAAAGCGTGTGTTGGGACAGCCTCAGCTAATAGCGTGCGATGTTAACCGGCACTTCACTTTCAAGATTTGCCGCACCTCCTCCAAATCCACTTCATAAGGCTTGTAAACAGATGAGTTGTCAGAGATGAGGCGCAGTTGCGAAACGAGGTTGCCCTGCCGGATTTGCTGGAGGCGCTTGGCAACCACCACGTCCGTCACCACCACATAAACATGATTGTCCCGCAAGGGGTCGTCCCGTTCGAGGGGTTCGCAAACCACCACATCGCCGTTGGTGATGGTGGGGTGCATGCTGTCGCCGCTGATTTCGAAGGCGACGAGGTTGCCGTCGAGGTTGGGGATGGAAAACTTGGGCAGGTCGGCAAAAAATTGCGAGTCCTGGTGGGCGAGTGCGTAGCCCGCCATCGCCCGGTCGGGCACGAGGGTGATGTTCGCCCGACCGCCGAAAGAACGCTCGCCGAGGCGGCGGGCAGGAATTTCGTCGTCGGTTTTGTGCTCGCCCCGAAAGAGGTTTTCCGCCAAACCAAACAGGTAGTTGGCGTCCACGTCGAAGGAATCAAACAATTTGTGCAACTGCTCGACGGTCACGTTTCGGTCGCCTTTGAGGATGCTGTTCACGACGTGGTTGTAGGTGCCAAGCTTCTTGGCGAGGTCGGATTTGCCTTTGATTCGGTTGGTTTTTTCCAACTCTTCAAAGACATTTTTAAACCGCTGATTGACAATGTTTTCGGTGAAGTCTGCCATTGGTGAAAAAAAATGTTGAAAAAAATTTGAGGATGAGATTGGTTTTAAAAACAAATTGTGTTTAAATTTGCCTCGTCAGCCACTCAAACCAAACAAAGGCGTTCAAATCGCCAAGTCCGAAAGATACACTTGTTTTCAAAACCGTGAAGATATGCGACCGAATCAACAAAATAGTTTCTCCGGCAGCGGCTACGCCCGCCAGGAATCGTCTCGCCACCACCACCAATATCGCCAGGGAATGACGCATGAGCGCAGCGGCTACCCGGTCATCACCCTCTCCTGGTTGCTTCGCAAACTGGCAGTGCTCACCGAGCGGCTGTACATTCTTGCCAAGTACCAATTTTACAAACGCACCGCCGTTGCGCCCAGCCGCATCAACGTGCCGGTGCTAAAGCTCGGCGTCGTGGCAGTGCTTGCCTTTTTTGTTTTCCGAAAAGACGCTGCGTTTTCAGTGGGGATGGATGCGGCAGATGAGCATTTCAGCACCGGCGGCGAGGCGAAAGACGTTGCGCTTCGCAGCCACGACGAGCCAAAAAGCAGTTGGTCGCTGTTCAGCGTGTTCGAGGAGGAAGACCCTTTCGCCGACGACCCCGCCGACGACGAGGAAACCCGCCGCACGAAAGCCTACATCCGCCGCTACAAAGACGTGGCAATCGAGGAGCACAAGCAATATGGCATACCTGCCAGCATCAAAATGGCACAAGGCATCGTCGAGAGCAATGCCGGGGCGAGCGCTTTGTCCAAAAAAACAAACAATCACTTCGGCATCAAATGCTTCTCCCGCACCTGCAAAAAGGGGCATTGCTCCAATTTCGGCGACGACAGCCACAAGGATTTTTTCAGGAAATATGGCAGTGCCTGGGAAAGCTGGCGGGAGCATAGCCGCATGATTATGAACGGCAAATACAAGTCCCTGAAAAAATATGGCACTGACTACAAAAGCTGGGCGCATGGCTTGAAAAAGCTGGGCTACGCTACCGCTCCGAAATATGACTACACCCTGATTGAAAGGATTGAAAAGTACAAGCTGTATAAGCTGGATGAGGAATGAGGGATGCATTTTA
This sequence comes from uncultured Saprospiraceae bacterium, assembly GCA_964533005.1. Taxonomy (GTDB): domain Bacteria; phylum Bacteroidota; class Bacteroidia; order Chitinophagales; family Saprospiraceae; genus UBA6168. Next base: position 4,870 of record CAZHLB010000369.1, on the reverse strand, counting down.
ATCTATTGTTGTCAGAAATACCCGGCTGTTACGACCCCAATTAACCTGCCTGGACTATCCCCCCAAAGAACCATTTTTTCAGCCTCACGGGAGGCGTTTGCGGCTAACCTTTCCGAAAGTTTCAAACTTTCGGAAAGGTGGGTTGCTCCCGCCAAACACCTCGAAATCAAAGAATTAGTAGTAGTTTTCTCATGTATGTTCTGGGTGCGACCGCCCTCTGCGAACGGCAGAGGAGCGGTCTTTTTTATTGCGGAAGGAATTTCTTGAAAAACAAGATTGCCTCCTCGATGTGGGACAGCGTCTCTTTGAGAAGCCGGTCGTGTGGTTGGTCATGTGTCATTTTCTCAAGAATTATTCCTCTCTAAAGCTCTCTCCCTGAGCGAATTACTTGAGTTACTGAATAATCAGTACTCCCGAAGACGTTCCAATTCTCTCCGCCCCCGCCTGCACCAGCGCTTCGGCAAACGCCCGCTCCCGAATGCCGCCGGATGCTTTGATTTTGATGCTTTTTGGCAGGTGCTTGCGCAGGAATTTCACCGCTTCCACCGTTGCTCCTTCCCCGTTGAAGCCGGTGGAAGTTTTCACAAAGTCCACCTTGATTTCCTTGCTGATTTCGCAGAGTTTGACCAATTCCGGCTCGGTCATCATGCCTGTTTCGAGGATGATTTTCACGATTTTGCCTTTCATGTGGCAGGCGGTGGAGAAGGCTTCCATTTCGCTGCGGACGTAATTCCATGCACCATTTTTCACCGCGCACAAATTGATGACGGCATCAATTTCATCGGCGCCCTCTTCGAGTGAGCGCTTGATTTCTTCCATTTTGGCAAAAATAGCGGCATAGCCGAAGGGGAAACCTGCCACCGTCGCAACCTTGACGGGGCTGTCGCCGAGCATGTGAACTGCATCTTTGACGTAATAAGGAGGCACGCAAACGGCAGCAAAACCGTGCGTCATGGCTTCTTCGCAAACCTGTTTCACCTCTGCAATCGTGCAGCCAGGCTTCAAAATAGTGTGGTCAATCATTCGGGCTAATGGCATAGCGCAGTGCTTAACATTGGAAGATTTGGCGATTTGTTGTTGGGTTCACAACAAGTCATTCCGATTCAAGTGGCGGCAAAAGTGCGGAATTTAAGTTTAGCTCAACAAGGTCTTTTTCACTTCTTCCATCGCCTGTTCGCAAAGTTGTCGCAGGCTGGCGAGGTGATGCTGAATGTGCTCTGCAGGAAGCTGGTCTTTTGCAGCGACTTCCAGTTTTTCAGCCATGAGCACGGCAAATTCCGGCAACCCCATGAAACCCAGGGTGCTTTTCATGCCGTGCGCCGTGCGGCTCACTTCTTCCCAATTTTGCTCGGTGGTGGCTTGGTGAAGCGTCGCCAACTCGCGGGGAAGTTGCCGCAGGAAGATTTCACCCATCTCTTTCAAAAACTCCTTTTTGCCGCCGGACACCTCGTTCAAGTAGCTGAACTGGAGGAGTTTTTCAGTTACCGTGTCATTGGCGGGCGGCAGCGCATCTACCTGATTTTGAGCGAGCAAGTTAGAAATGTGCCGCTGCAAATCTTCTATTCTGAAAGGTTTAGAAATGTAGTCGTTCATGCCGAGCGCAAGACATTTTTCACGTTCCCCGAAAAAGGCGTGGGCGGTCATCGCAAGGATTGGCACCTGCGAGTTTAGCTCGTGGCGGATGATTTGGGCAGCTTGGTAGCCATCCATTTCCGGCATTTGAATGTCCATCATCACAAGATCAAACGAGTCGTCCCGAACTGCGTCGACGGCTTGGTTGCCCGTTGGCACTATCTGAAAATCGATGCCCCAGGCAGTGAAAATTTCTTCCACCAGGCGCTGGTTCATGGGATTGTCTTCTGCCACGAGAATGCGAAGATTGGGTTCGTCAACTTGCCGCAAGAGGGGTTTGCCAGATGCTATTTCAAACTCCACTGGCACGTGTGTTGGCTTGGCATACCGTAAGGTCACGATAAAAGTGGAGCCTGAACCCAGTTCACTTTCTACCCGAATATTACCTTCCTGTAATTCGACCAAACGCTTGACGATGCTTAAGCCCAAGCCGCTGCCGCCAAAGCGCCGGGTGGTTTCGTTGCTCGCCTGGCGAAAACGCTCAAAAATTTCTTCCTGCTTTTCCACCGGGATGCCGATGCCAGTGTCGGCGATGGAAAATTGAACTAAGTAGCCCTCCGGGGACTCTTCGAGGATTTTGGTGGAGACATTTATCCCACCTTTTTCGGTGAATTTCATGGCATTGCTGAGCAGGTTTGCTAATACCTGCGTCAGGCGGACTGGGTCGCCGAGCAAAAGATGGGGCGCATTTTCATCGAGCTCAAAAACAAGGTCGAGATTTTTTTTCTCCGCCCGCTGGCGAAACATTTCCTCCACCGAGTGCAGCAATTCCGGCAGGCTGAACGGCACGGCTTCGATGCGCAACATACCCGCTTCGATTTTTGAAAAATCGAGAATATCGTCCACCAGGGTCAGCAGTGCTTCGCTACTGGTTTCGATGGCTTGCACCTGTTTTTGCTGATTTGGCATCAACGGGGCACGACCGAGCAATTGAGCAAAACCGATGATGGCGGTGAGTGGGGTGCGGATTTCATGGCTCATGTTCGCCATGAATTGCTCCTTGAGTTGGGCGGTGCGTTCGGCGGCGCGAGCTTCGGCGATTTGTTCTTCCAATTTTTTACGGTCGGTCATGTCGAATACGGTCGAGCGGGTGCGCACGAAATTGCCGTTTTCATCGAAAGCAGCCGTGCCTCTCATTAGCACGGGCAGCCACTCGCCGCTCTTTTTTCGATACTCGAGACGCAGTTCGATGGTTTTGCCAGGCTCGAAAAAGTCGGGAAATTTGCTTCGGAAAATCACCTGCTCGCTTTCGGTGAGCAATTCAGCAATGCACATCTTGCCAATCACTTCCTCTGCGGTGTAGCCCAGCCAGTCAAGTTCGGTCTGGTTCATAGCTAAAAAAATGCCTTCCGAATTGAGCGAATGGTAGCCGACCGGGGCGTTTTCGTACAGGTCGTCCCGTATTTGTTTTTGCTCGGAGTAATCCATGACCACCGAACGAGCGCCTAAATAATTGCCATTGCTATCATACACAGCATTCCCGGAAATGACGACCGGCAACGTTTCACCCGATTTTTTTTTAAAATTTAGCCGCACCTCTCTGATGTCGCCTTTCTGATAAAAAAGAGTGGCGTAGTTTTTTGCCACTGCTTTACTGTCTTCATCCATTAAATCAAAAGGCGTCATTTTCCCAATGACTTCCTCCCGGGAATACCCTAACCAATCCAACTCGGTCTGATTGATTTCGGTGATGATGCTTTTTGTATTGGTGGAATGGTAGCCGACCGGGGCGTGTTCGTAAAGGTCTTCGATGAGTTTTTTCCTTTCGGAAATGTCAGAAACGGTGGCGAGCGACTGAATCAAATTGCCGTTTTGGTCGAACACGGCTTTCGAGCTTAACAGGACGGGAAGCCATTCCCCCGATTTTTTCCGGAGGCGGTATTCCATGTTTTTAACCTGCCCATTTTCCAAGTATTGAGGCAGCGTCTTTAGTTTTTCCTCCCATTCCACCGGGTCGAGCAGGTCGGTGTATTTCATTTTTCCGATGACTTCTTCGGCGGTGTAGCCCAGCCAATCGAGCTGCGTTTTGTTCATGGCTACAATCAAAGTGTCCGCATTGATAGCATGGTAGCCGACCGGCGCATTGTGATACAAATCCTCGATTTCGGTTTGCATTTTTTCCTTGGCGGCAACCTGCCGAATCCATAAAAAAAGACCCAGGAGGCACAAAAGGACAGCCAACGCCGTGCTGAAATCACCCAGTCTGGCAGCTTGACGGCTCAACTTTTGGCTTTTGACGAGGTCGCTTGATAACTGCCTTTCAAGGATTGCGCTCATCCGGTGGGTTATCAATTCCAAGCTATCCATGAGGGAATCCGACTTGAGCGTGAGCGCCAGCGGTAGCGCTTCCGTATTCGGTTCGCTAATTCGCTTTTTGGCAAGGGCTATTTTTTCGGCAGCAATTTTTTCCAGCTTTTGAAAGTCATCTTGTAAATCGGAGGTGTTCGTCAAGGCTGCTTGAAGCGTATCCAAGGTATTGTCGAGGCAATCAGCTTCCTTAAAAAAATCAGTTCGAAACTTTTCATGGGAGGTGAGCCGGTAAGCCCTGGAAAAACTTTCCATCGCCCTGGCGTCCTTCTCAATTTTTACGAGCAAGCGGGCGATGTGCTTGTTGGCAAAGATTTTCTCCGTCAGCAATTGGTTTTGATGATGGGCTTGGTGGCTTTGATATTGAAAAAGGACAATCACCAAAAGCAAGGGCAGGAAGTTGAAGACCCCAATTGACCAAAGTTTGGAAGGATGCAAATACTTCATGAGGCGCAGCATTTTCTGCCCCAAAGTAACCAATTTCGTTGCACTGCCTGTTTTCATGCACAAACGAGGGGAACAAAAAAAAGGGCTACCGCATGGAAGCCCTTTCGATTTTATAGATTGCATATTTGGTTTGCTAAGGCGAAGAGAAAAACGTGGAGGTGGCAGGGTTGATAGCAGGCTGAGGTTGAAAAGACTTCGGAAGAATTTCCGATTTTACTTGGTGCGCATTCATTGGTTGTAAAAGAACTTCATAGCTGAGGGAATTACATTCGAGAACTTGAAAGCGCATGGCAAAGGTGGAAGCTGCCTGGAGTTTGTTTTTGATTCTTCGGTGAATCGGTCGAATGGCTCGGTGAAACTGATGAGAGAGGCGGCGACTAAGGCTTTTGCACTGCACAGCTAAGGAGTGACACGGAGAGACGACTTGGGATGGATTAAATGATTGATGATTACATGATTGTTGATGGAATGGCAGATGGCAGGA
>CAZHLB010000368.1:0-6789 GCA_964533005.1 uncultured Saprospiraceae bacterium | reverse complement strand
GGAAAATTTTCTCTGCCGGAACTCTATTTTCGAGATGTCATCTTTTTGCCCACTTTTGCCGCCCTTCTGAAACTGCCGAACAGCTTGGCAATTTGGAACAAGCACCAAAATTGAAATCATGGAAACATTCCTGAGCGTCCTCCTCGAAATTGTAAAAGTCACCGTCCCGCCACTGGTGGTTTTTTTCACCGCCTACTACCTGCTCAAAACCTACCTCGACAAGCAATACCAAATCAAACTCCTCGAATCCAGGCAAAAACAGCAGGGAACGACTTTGCCGATGCGCTTTCAAGCCTACGAGCGCCTCTCGCTTTTTTGCGAGCGGATAGCCATTCCCAATCTCGTTTTGCGCCAGCGTCAGGACGACCAAACTTCTGCCGCACTTCGCCTGGCGTTGCTTGTAACAATCCAGCACGAGTTCGAGTATAACGTCACTCAGCAAGTCTATATCTCCGAACAACTCTGGCAGATTATCAAAATTTCGAGGGACGACACGGTCAACATCATCAACGGCATTTTCGAGCAGGTTGACCCGGATTCGCCCAGCCGGGAACTGGCAAACAGACTCCTGTTCTATGTGGAAAATCAGCCTGCCTCCGCTCTGGAAAAGGCGCTGGTTGCCATCAAAAAGGAAGCCTCGCTTTTAATTTGAAACGAGGCGTTGTGTAAGTCGCTGATTTTCAGCTTTAAAAAATTAAATCATTGAAAATCAGCTATTTGAATCGTCTTCAATTCTATCCTACTGATTTATAGAAGGTTAAGGCAAAGCGTTTTTGGCGAAAAAAAAAACTTAAAAAAAAGACCAAAACCGGCTTTAGGGAATGGGATTTTTTTCTCCACCTTTGCCTTTCTCCAATCGTTGAAGCTACAAACTTCGCTTCCATTTAGCGACCAGTGTAAGGGCACACCCAGAGCTTTCACTCGGAGTTTTTTTTTCTCTAATTTACTGATGCTATTCTTTTCCCGCACCAGGTGCGGGAGGCTTAATCTATTTGTTTAACATCATCAATTCAGGAGAATGGTAAAGGATTGCGCAACAGTATGGGACAACTGCCTTCAAACAATTAGGAGGAACGTTAACGTCCAAAGCTTCCGGACGTGGTTTGAACCAATCAGACCCGTGCGTCTGGAAAACAGCGCCCTGACGATTCAGGTGCCGAACAAGTTTTTCTACGAATGGCTGGAAGAACACTATGTTTCATTGCTGAAAATGACCATCCGCAAGGAACTTGGCGACAGGGGCAGGTTGGAATACCAGATTCTGACCGGCTTGCAATTGAAACAAAATCAGGTGTCCACCTCCCTTCCGGACGTTTCGAACGGTCATGCCAGGGGGTATTCCAATGGCAACGGAAACGGTCAAAGCAACGGCGTCACGCCTGGAAGCGTGGATGCAACCAACATCAAAAATCCGTTCATCATCCCCGGCATCAAGAAGCTGAAGGTTGACCCGCAACTGAATCCGAATTACACTTTCGATTCATTCATCGAAGGCGATTGCAACCGGCTTGCCAGGTCGGCGGGTCTTGCGGTTGCAAAAAAACCGGGCGGCACGGCTTTCAATCCGCTGGTGATTTTTGGAGACGTTGGCTTGGGGAAAACGCACCTGGCGCAAGCGGTTGGAAATGATGTGATTAGGAACAATGACCAAAAATCGGTCTTGTATGTCTCCTCCGAAAAATTCACCGGGCAGATTATCGAATCCATCAAAAACAACGCCGTCAACGACTTCGTGAACTTCTACCAAATGGTGGACGTGCTCATCGTGGACGACATTCAGTTTCTCGCCAACAAGCAGAAGACCCAGGAGATTTTCTTCCACATTTTCAACCAGTTGCATCAAAACGGGAAGCAAATCATCCTGACTTCCGACCGCCCGCCGAAAGATTTGGACGGCATGGAGGAGCGCCTGATTTCCCGCTTCAAGTGGGGACTTTCGGCAGACCTGCAAGCGCCTGATTTTGAAACGAGGGTCGCCATTCTCGAAGCCAAAATGAATCGCGAAGGCTTTGACATTCCGACTAACGTAGTGGAGTTCATTTGCTACCATATTCAAAACAACATCCGGGAATTAGAGGGCGTGTTGGTTTCGCTCATCGCCCAGTCTTCGCTGAACCGGCGGGAGATTGACGTCGAGTTGGCGAAGGAGGTGATTCGCAATTTTGTCACTCAAATCAACAAGGAAATCACGCTGGATTTTATTAAAAACCTCGTCGCCGACCACTTCGACCTGTCGGTGGACAAACTGGGCGGCAAAACCCGCAAGCGCCAGTTCGTCATCGCCCGCCAGCTCTCGATGTACCTGTCGAAAAACCTCACGGACAAATCCCTCAAAGCCATCGGCGAGATGTTTGGCGGGCGTGACCATAGCACGGTGATTTATTCCATCCGAACCGTCCAGGATTTGATGGAAACCGACCTGGTTTTCAAGGACACCGTGTCTGAATTGGAGAAAAAAATCAGGCTCAGCCTGAACGAAAAGTAACCTCGTACAGTTTTTTGGTGCGGTTCAATCAAAGGGTTCAATGGGTTGAAAGCTCATTGAACCCTTCGAATAAAATCGAAGTCCGACGGCAGATTTTGATTTTTAGAAACGGCAACTATCTTTGCCGCCGCTTTGGCAGAAAGCTGTCAAAAATCACCCGGTGAGATGGGTGAGTGGCTGAAACCAACAGTTTGCTAAACTGTCGTACGGGGAAACCTGTACCCCGGGTTCGAATCCCGGTCTCACCGCTCGGAAGTAAAAAGTAGAAAGGCAAAAGGTAAAAGTATTGCGCTGAAAATCAGTGAGTTCACTTTTGCCTTTTGCCTTTCTACTTTTTACTTAAAGACTTTCGGGGTGTAGCGCAGTCCGGTTAGCGCACCTGCTTTGGGAGCAGGGGGCCGCAGGTTCGAATCCTGCTACCCCGACTTTTAGCCTTGCAAGTCGTTTATTTGCAAGGCTTTTTTATTTTTACGGTCAACATTACGGTCAATTCTTCCTCAACTTCAAAGGCGAAATTGCTGAATCCAAAAGAGCATCAACCTGCCTCAGCCTTTGTCGCTCTTCACCATTCATATTTCAGTTCCTATATTTGGCGGTAAACAAAACCCACTTCCCGTCATGCTTAACGACAAAGGCATCACCGCTTTTCCAGAAAAATCTTCCAACGAGTCAGGTCAAAACCACCTCCTCCTCATTGCCGTCAATGAATACCGGCGTTACGAGCCATTGCACAATTGCGTCTCCGACCTGGAAAAACTGAGGGACGTGCTCGTGCGTCACTATGAATTTGAACTTGAAAATGTCAAGCCGCTTTTCAACGAAAAAGCGACCCGGCGGGAAATCCTCAAGGCATTGCTCACTTACGCCCCAAAGCCGGACGACGAAGAAAACTGCTTGCAGGAAAACCAGAACCTTTTCATCGTTTTCTCCGGGCACGGCTTCCACGACAAAGAGGACGGCGGCTATTATTGGCTGACCGCCCTCCAACCGAACGCTGCGCCGGACGAGGACGACCAGTTGGCGGGGGACGAGCTTTTAAGGTACGTCAATAAAATCAGGGAAACCAAGTCACCATTATCATAGACGCCTGCGATTCCGGCGCTTTTCACAAAACCAAAGTAGCAGCGGGCAACCGTGTCGCCAACGACCTGCACAGCCCTTACGTGCTTTGTTCCGGCAGGGTGCAACCTGTGAAAGACGGACAGGAAATCAGCCCGTTTATGCAATGCCTGCTGGCGGAATTGGACGTGCCGCAACGAGAGCCGGTCAACATTCACCACCTCGGCGAAAGGGTCTACGCAGCGCTTTCCACCGTCAACCATCAAACGCCCTGGCACGGGCAACTCGACACCTGCGGCGTCCCGAAAGGCACGTTCCTCCTCCATCCCCGCCCCATTTTCCAACAGACCGTCTCCCTATCCGGCATTCAAGACTTGCAGGCTGACAAAAAATCCGGCATCGCCGACCGCCTCCGCCACGGCTCCCGCCGTCGTTATGACCTGCTCAAAGCCGGTCGCTTCCAATTCCTCGACATCTCCGAGCTTATCCTCACGGGCGTCTCGTTGCAGTACATTAACAGCTACGTGCGGCTCGACGCTCCGAAAGAACCGGAGACTGCCGACGCTCCCGACAAGCAACAGACCCTCCTGCCCACGCTGGAAAATCTCTGGTCGCCGGGGTTGCGCCACGCCCTGGTGATGGGCAACGACGGCATGGGCAAAACCGTCTCCTGCGTCCATTTATGGCGGCAATTGCTCGACGACCCCGGCGCTCCCCTTCCGCTTTACGTCTCCCTCAATGAGTACAACGCCGTCCCTTCGGCGAAAGACGGCGAGCCTGCCACCGAGGAGGAAAAACATTTCATCCGCAACTACCTCCTGCAGCACTACCTGAAAACCTTCCGCCTCGAACCGGACGACGAAGCCGCCTTTTGGCAGTTCCTCGAACAGCCATCCGGCGCAGGCGCTCAACCATCCGCCCTTCTTTTCCTCGATGGTTTGAACGAAGTGACCCGTGACAAAGGCTGGCTTGAAAAAGAAGTGCGTGACCTTCGGGAGCGATGCCCCGCTTTGCAGTTGGTCGTTACCACCCGCTACGATTTGAGGGGCTTTACCTTCCTGCACGACTTCGCCCGCATAGACTTGCTCGACTTGACGGACGAACAGAAAGAGGCTTTTCTCCGGGACGCCGCCCGCAAGATGGAACAGCAAGTTAGGCGGTAACTTGAACTCGACTTTTGCATAGTAGGAAAATCTACCTATGCCCAAATTCAGCCTCCACAACTGCTTGAATATTAGACAGTTCATTGATATTTTGGTGAAACAAGGATTAGATTACCAGAAAACGATTGTCATGATACCGTTGATAGAACCACTTTCGATAGTCCAACATTACAGCAGAGAATTCCAGGGGGTGCTAAATGCGGAAGAATTTCGCAAAATGGAGCGTTACCTGAGCGGTTTGCTGGTCAACGAAAACAAGACGATTGAGGGCATCAACAAGCTGTTCATCCTGGAGGGCATGGACCAAAGCACTCTGAATCGGCTGTTGAGCGACAGTGACTTTAAAGTAGAGGAACTCAAGCAAGCCCGCTTGGATTGGCTGCAAAACTGCTCCGATACTGCCTTCAAAGAAAGGGAAGGAGAAAAAGGCGCTCTGGTGTTGGACGACACTTTGTTGACCCACCACGGTTCTCATTTTGAGAAGATAGCCTGGCTGTACGACCACGTGAGCAGTTCTTATTGTTGGGCACACAACCTGGTCAACCTCCACTACAGTGATGACAAGACGGATTATCCGGTGGATTTCCGCCTTTGGCAGCCCGCCGAGGTGGAGCAGATAGAAGCCAGTTTGCAGGAAATGGGCTGTAGCTTTTCAGAAAAATGCTTGCGCTACAAGCAAGAAGACCCCGCTCGCTGGCGGGCTTACCTGTTGAAAAAATACAACGACAAAAGAGCAAAGCCGCTCAAAGGCACGCACTTGAGAATGGTGCATCAAAGCAAGATAGACCTGGCAATAGAACTGCTGGATGCTTTTTATAAAAAGTATCCGCACTCCCAACTGCCCGTTGCCTTCGACCCCTGGTACACCTGCGCAGAGCTATGTGCTCATATACACAAAGTGCTGCGAAAATCCTACGTCGGCACCCTGGGTGTGGAGAGCCTCGTCTTGGTGCAAGGCAAGGCGGTGCGTTGTGAGGATTTCGTCAAAGACTTGGTCACACAACATAAACAAAGGATTAAAGAAGGTAAAGAGCCGCTGTTCGAAAAGGTCGGCATCCATTACAAAGGCGCCAAGGAAACTTACTACGCTTATTGCCAAACTCATCACATCAAGAACTTTGGCCGGCAGCGTTTGGTCGTTTCCTTTTCCAAACAAGACCTCTCGGACAAGGAACCTAAATATTATATCAGCAACCGTCTGCGCTGGCGCAGCGGCGGCATTCTGCGTATTCGTCGCCACCGGTGGCCCATTGAAGTATATCATGAGGAAGGAAAAGCCGAGGGACTTGACAAGTACCAGCTACGCCAATTCGAGGGTGTCAAAAAACACATAGCTCTGGTGTGCGTAGTTTACAGCATGTTGAAACGAGTCCAGTTCGACCAGGAATTCCTGCACAAGCTGCAATGGAAACCCGAAGAAAAAAGCGGGTCACTTGCTTTTTGGCGAAGAGTGATGACGGCCGACGCCCTGATGGGTCTCATCGCCTACTTGCTCAAGGAATTGGGTAACGAAGCGGATTGGTCGCACCTCGTCCCAAAAATGGCAAAGGCTTACCTCTGACTTCTGACGCAGCAACCGCCTGTGAACTTGTGCCAACGCCCGACCGTCCCGTTTACTCGGGACAGGCGGAAACGGATGGGGTTTGGCACTATGTTTCACCAAAATGTCAATGAACTATCCATTTTCATGGCAATTGCGAGGCTTTGTAAGGCTATTTGCAGGTTTTTCACTGCCGTGCAAAAGTCGAGTTCAAGTTACCGCCTCACTTCACCGCCGCTCGACCTGCCTGTTGATGAGGGCTTCCGCAAGCTGCTCGGCAACCCCATGATGCTCACGCTCTACGCCCTCACCGGCGGCGGTTACGGTCACCCGCAAAACGACGAGCGCCTGCAATTCAAGCACCCCGTCTCCTCCGCCGGCGAACTGCTCTGGAACTTCACGGAGGCGCAGCTCGCCAAACAAATGGACGCCTGCGAAAAAGAGGAGCAAAAAGCCTGGTGCGATTTCCTCGTCCACCTGCTGCTGCCCCGCCTGGCGTTCGAAATGGCGAGAGACGACGTTCTGGAGCGGCAGCGTCACAA
>CAZHLB010000367.1:4015-6792 GCA_964533005.1 uncultured Saprospiraceae bacterium | reverse complement strand
GACGGTTCCTCTGCGAGGATGACAAAAGCGACTTGCAGACGGCACACCAGACAGGTCGGAAACATGATGCTTGAAAATTCGGGGTGACTCATGTTTCAAATCAGAATCAAATGAGAAAATCAGTTTGGCTCCTCCTACTCTTGTTTTCCACCCTTTGCCTCAGCGCAACCGCTCAAAATTTTCCGCCAAAGCGGGAATTTCGGGGCGCTTGGATTGCCACCGTCACAAACATTGACTTCCCTTCCAAGCCCGGCTTGTCCCAGGAAAAGTTCAGCGAGGAATGGACGAAGACTCTCGATGTGCTTCAAGGCGCAGGTTTCAACGCCGTTTTTGCGCAAGTGCGACCGGCGGGCGATGCGTTTTACCGTTCCAAAATTGCCCCCTGGTCGAAGTACCTGACCGGCAAGCAAGGCGTCGAACCGGCTTTCGATTTCGACCCGCTGACTTTTATGGTCAACGAAGCGCATGGGCACAACCTGGAATTTCACGCCTGGCTCAATCCATTCCGTGCCAGCATGGACACGACGCTTGCCAATCTCTCGCCGGTACATCCGTACAAGTCTCATCCTGAGTGGTTTATCCGCTACGGCGGAAAGCTTTACTTCAACCCGGCAGTGCCGGAGGCGAGGAATTACATCACCGAGATTGTGATGGAAATCGTGATGGAATACGATGTGGACGGCATCCACTTCGACGATTATTTTTATCCGTACCCTGCCCAGGGCGAAATTTTGCCCGACTCTGCGGATTTCGTGCGGTACAATTTTGACTCCATCAGCGTCGAAGATTGGCGGCGGCACAACGTGGATTTGCTGGTGTCGCAGGTTTCGCAAATGATAAAAACCCTTGCGCCGCACGTCAAATTTGGCGTTAGCCCCTTCGGTGTCTGGCGGAATATTTCGAAAGACCCGGAGCTTGGTTCTGCCACCCGTGCTGGCGTGAACACCTACGACGACCTCTACGCCGATGTGCGGGGCTGGCTGGCTAAAGGCTGGATTGATTACGTTGCGCCGCAACTTTACTGGAACATCGGCTTCGCCCCTGCCGACTATGAAATCCTGGTGGACTGGTGGAGGAGGAATGCCTTCGACAAACACGTTTACATCGGTCAGGCTGCCTACAAAGTGGACAGCGGTAACGAGGGTCCCTGGAAAAACCCGGTGGAAATTCCCCGCCAAATCCGCCTGAACCGGCAAACGGCAGGCGTCGGCGGCAGCATTTTTTACAACACTTCTTCGCTGCGCAAAAACCCGCTCGGTGTACTGGATTCGCTGCGCAATCAATATTTCTCAGCGCCTGCGCTCCCGCCTGAAATGGCTTATCTGAATATCCCTCAGCCAAACGCACCCAAGCTCGGCAAGCCTAATTTCAAAGCAGGAAAACTGACCCTGCCCATGTCGGTTAGCCGGAGCGAAAAGAATGCTGCCTACCTCGTCGTCTATCGTTTTGAGGACAGGCTGCCCGGCGACTTCAACAACCCGCACAACATTTTTGCCTTGATTCCGATGGGAAATGGCACGACCTCGGTGAGCGTGGAGGATGCCAATTTGGAGGAGGGAAAAATTTACACCTACGTCGCTTCTGCCGTCAACCGGCAGCATACGGAGAGCAATTTGAGCGAGCGGCGGACGGTGCAGGTGAGCAAGAATAAACTTAAAGTCTTGAAGTAGGCAAAAAGCTGACAGGTGAAAAAACGCCTTTTGGAGAGAAAAAAAATGAAATTTTTTTTCTCTCCAAAAGGCGTTTTTTCACCTGTCAGCTTTGGTTCAAAGCTTTATTTGACAACCAACTTTTGCGTCTTAATTCCAAACTCCGTTTTCAAATTCACGAAATACGTCCCCGGCAAATAGTTAGCCGCCTGAATAAATAAGCTCGACTCGCCCGCCGGCAACTGCCCGTCAAAAACGACTTCCACTGTTTTTCCAAGAATATCAACCACACTTACCTGCGCTTGCACCGCAGCATTTGTCTGCACCGGCAGTACCGTGATGGCATGAGCTGGGTTCGGATAAATCGCTTTCAAAGCAACTTCGCCTGCCTCGGAAGTTGGCGAGACGCCATCCACCGTGAACCGCCAGTAGCCTGCCGGTGCTGCAATTGGTCGCACGGATTGCTTGCTGGAGTTGGCAATGCCTTCGATGAAATAATAAACCGCAGCGCCATTTGGCTGATGCGGCAGGTAACCGACCCAAGTGTTGGTTGTGTCATTTTCCTGAATCATCGGCACGGACAGGTAAGGTGAAAGCGTGTCGGTGCGGAAAAAAACGTTGGCGACGGCGATGCCGGAGCGGTGTTTGAGGCTGGCTTTGATTTCATAATCGTCCCACAACTCGTTGTTGTCCACGTTGGAGTGGCGCTGGTGAACGATTTGCAGCGGGTCGGCGACGCCGATTTCTTTGGTGATGCAGTGCAGAGCGCCGGAGGCGGGGATGATTTCGTTGCAATTGATGCCCACCACTTTGTAGCCGGGAAAATTTTCACGGTACACTCGCAGCGCAGTCGTGTCATACTTCTGTTCGTAGGTCGGGATGAGGATGGTTTTATTGATAAAAACCGAGTTGGTGTAGGTGCGATAATCGCCGCCATTCGACGGGTAGGCATTTCCCTCCGGCGGCTGCACCAGGCGCACTACTTTATAAGGTGTGCCAAAAGTCGAGTTGAAATTGCTCAACACATATTCCAGGTTGGCTTCGATTTGGGGCCCGTCGGAAATGCCCTGCGGATATTGCCCCATCAAGATTGTCTCCTCGTCAAACAGTCGCATGTGCATGTCAATG
>CAZHLB010000367.1:0-4005 GCA_964533005.1 uncultured Saprospiraceae bacterium | reverse complement strand
TCCATTTTAAGGTAATTGTCAATGCCCATGTACGATTTTGCGATGGCATCAATAGCCGCCTCGTCGAGGGGCCCCGTGCCATATTGATTGCCCGGCTCGTTTTCCTCCAAAATCAACTTGGATGCAAACGCTGTCCCCATGCCGTCGGACATGAAATTGCCGCCGGTATTGACCATGTCTTCCGGCGCTTCCGTGGTCGAGAAAACGGGGATGTTCATGTGCGCCCCGATGGCGTCGGGAATCACATTGTCCTTCGGGCGGGCGGGGCGGTTGTAAATCCAGTCAATAAAATACAGCGAGTCCACGTCGTTGGCATAGACGCATTGGGGCCCATAGTCTCGAACCCAAACCGAGTTGTTGTCTGCAATGATAAACTCGATGTTGTCCAGCGTGATGTTGCTGCTGGTCAGGGTGTTTTTGATGGTGGTTTCTTCGGAAGTGGTGCGGCAAACGATGAACACTTTCACCTCCTCCTTTGCGTGTCGGACTATCTCTTTGAGAATGTTCGGATACGAGCGCCAGGTGATGGCGAGGGCTTGCAATTCCTCCCATTCCGCCATGTGCCGAACCGGGTGCGGCGGCGGGTCGGGAATGCCGAATGAGGAGCCGGGTTGGATAAAACGTTGCCATTCGAGCATGACTTTTTCCTCCTCGGTGAAGTGGCGAGGCAGGTTTCTGTCATCTTGAGCAAGCAGTAAATTGGAAAGGAAAAGGAATGGAAGTAAAATTTTCAAGTTCATGTATGACCGATTTTCCGGCAAAATTAGGCAATTCAAAAGCAGTGAAGAGAGCCTGAATTTGGCGTGTGGTAAGCAGAAAACTATTTCGTGAGCGGTGTTCCCGGTAGCACAGCCTGAAGGCTGTGCTACCGGGAACAGCCCGCAACTATTTCTTCCAAAATTTTTCCGTTTGCGGAGCCTGCCTTTAAGTTTGCAGCCTCAAACGAAAAGCTGCCTTTTTACTTCCCTGGCGCATAACTGACGCTTGCCTCTCCTACAAACACGAATTAAAAACCAATCCTTCCATGAGAACGTGCTGGCTATTGATTTTACTTCCCATTTTTCTTTTTGCCGCTTGCAACAAAGGAAATCAACTCAGCTTCGAAATGAAGTCCGTGCAAAAGCAGGCGGGCAATTGCAAAAAGAAAGACGCCCCTTGCGCACGGGTTGACCTGAAATTTCCCATCGTCAAAAAAGGCAAGCAGGAGTTGAAAAAATCCATCAACGACACCATCATTGCCACCCTGATTCAAAACTTCGTTTTCGAGGAAATGCAAGGCGAGCCTACCCAGGAACGGCTGGCTTCCGTCGCCGACACCTTCCTTGCCGAGTGGAAAAAATCAACCGAAGAAGATGCGGAATTTGCCACGTCGGGCTGGGAAGTCAGCGTCGAAGGCGAGGTGGGCATGCAAACGGAGAAGATGGTTTCGGTGTCCCTGAGCACTTATTCTTATGCAGGCGGCGCTCATCCCAATTCCTACGTGACCATCTATAATTTCAGCCTAAAAACAGGCAAACCCTTGAAATGGAAAGACCTCGTCACCGACATGAAAGACCTAAAAAAGCTGGCGGAAAAGAAATTCAAAGCCGCCCGTGAGCTACCTGCCAACGCCGACCTGGGCGAAGAAGGCTTTTTCTGGGACGAAGAATTTTCCCTGCCTTCCAATTTTGAGTTGCAAAAAGACGGGATTTATTTTTGGTATAATTCCTACGAAGCGGCTGCCTTCGCTGCGGGGCCCACGGAGTTTCTGGTGACCTACGAAGAATTGGGTAAGTTGATAAGGCGGGAGATGATTTTTTAACTCCCTTTCACAAGTGAAAGATATTTAAAACAGGCTCAACAGCCTGTTTTACAGCCGATTAAGATGAGCCGGTCAGATTCTATTTCATCGAAGGGATGCAAATGATAGTCGCCGAAAGTCTGAGCAATTTTCAAACCTGCCTTGCTGAAAAGCCCGGTGAAATCCTCCAACGTGAACGCCCGCACCCGCTCCGTGAAGCTGAAAACCTCGCCCCTGTCCTCAAATTCGATGTTCTTTAAAATATAGCCTTGCGCATCCACGCTGCGGCGGATGAAAAATGTCACCGCTTCCACCTGCTTCACTTCCTCCCTTTTCAGGGTGCGAATCACCTTCTTTGCATTGAAAAAATCGAGAACGAACTTGCCCTCAGGCTTGAGGTCTTTGGCGATGGTGGCGATGGTTTTTTCGTGGTCTTTTTCGCTTTCGAAATAGCCGAAGCTGGTGAAGAAATTGAAAATGTAGTCGAAGAAATTGAAGCGAAACGGATGCCGCATGTCGTGGACGAAAAACGAAAGGCGCTCATTTTCAAACTGTTGGGCGAAGGTGATGCTTTCTTGGGCGATGTCCACGCCAGTCACGTTGAAGCCTTTTGAAGCC
The DNA here is from genome assembly GCA_964533005.1 of uncultured Saprospiraceae bacterium. Lineage (GTDB taxonomy): Bacteria > Bacteroidota > Bacteroidia > Chitinophagales > Saprospiraceae > UBA6168. The sequence continues at coordinate 1,607 of CAZHLB010000367.1, read as the reverse complement.
AGGTAGCGGGAGTACCTGCCTTTGCCGCAAGCCAGGTCGAGGATTTCAGCTTCCAGTTGCGGATGCAAGTGTTCGAGCAAACGGTCAATGAATCTTTTTGCCTCTGCGTCGTCCCTGTTTTTGTAGAGCAAGTGATAGTACGGCGAGTTGAACCAGTCCTTGAACCACTCTTTGGAGGGATGAGGAATGAGGGATGAGGGATGGGCGACAACGGCTATTTCATTTTCTAACTGCATGCACTGGAATTTGGCGACAAAGGTAGGTTTTGAACTGAATGGCTACTTTTGCGGAAATTTCTGCGCCAGCTTGGGCGCAAGATGTCATCTGGAAAAACCGCCTTTTTGAGAGATAAAAAATTTCATTTTTTATCTCTCAAAAAGGCGGTTTTTCCAGATGACATCTTGGCTTCTGGCAAGACATCGAATAGAACCATGAGAATTTATTTGGATAACGCTGCGACAACACCACTTTGCGAAGAAGCCATCGAAGCCATGCTGCCTTTGATGCGCAATCACTTTGGCAATCCATCTTCCATCCATGCCGAAGGGCGAACCGTTCGGGCTGCTATCGAGGATGCCCGGAAGAGAGTTGCCCGGTGCTTCAATGCTTCCATCGGGGAGATTTTTTTCACTTCCGGCGGCACGGAAAGCAACAACATGGCGCTGAAATGTGCCGTGCGTGACCTCGGCGTGAAGCGAATTATCAGTTCGCCGACGGAGCATCATTGCGTCACGCATACGTTGGATGTGCTTGAACATGAAGCCGTTGCGGTTCAATTCGTTCAAGTGGACGAGCGGGGCAGGATTGAATATGATGACCTGGAGCGCCTGCTGCAAATGCCTTTTTCAGAAGGCAAAACCCTGGTCTCGCTCATGCACGCCAACAACGAAATCGGCACGGTGCAGGACATGGAGCGTATCTCAATGCTTTGCCAGAAATACGGTGCATTTTATCACTCGGACACGGTGCAAACCATTGGTCATCTGCCGATTGACGTGTCGAAAACGAAGATTCATTTCCTGTCCGGTGGCGCCCATAAATTTCATGGGCCCAAAGGCGTTGGCTTTATTTACATCAATCACGACGTGCAAATCCATCCTTTTATTGACGGCGGGGCGCAGGAACGAAATATGCGGGGCGGCACGGAAAACGTGTATGGCATCGCAGGAATGGCAAGGGCGCTTGAATTAGCCGTTGAAAATATGGAGGAACGCCGCCAGCATATCGAGGAATTGCGCAGCTATTTCATGGAGCTATTGCTGGAAAATTTTGAAGACGTTCAATTCAATGGCGACTACGACGGCGAGTATTTGTACACGGTTATAAGTGTGTCTTTTCCGCCTTCGGCAAAAAGCGATTTGCTGCTTTTGTTACTCGATATGGCTGGGGTGAGTGCTTCTGGCGGCAGTGCTTGCAGTTCGGGAGCGGAGACTGGCTCGCACGTGCTTTCTGCGATTGGTGCAGACCCGAAAAGGAAGTCGGTTCGCTTTTCGTTTTCGCACTACAATACGAGGGAGGAGATTGATTTTGTGGTGGGGAAATTGAAGGAATTGATGCCAGTCCGGCAGTTTGAAATGGCTTAGTAGTTGAAATTTTAGTTCGGTTCT
>CAZHLB010000366.1:0-6798 GCA_964533005.1 uncultured Saprospiraceae bacterium | reverse complement strand
GCAATCTCCTCAACCTCGCCCGCCACAATGCCTACCTGATTTTGGCGTATCTCCAGGAAAAGCACAAGACCGGCAAGCCCGACGGCGTACAAGAAGACAGACTGACGGAAGCCACTTTCCTGAGTTTTCCAAATCCAAAATGGTTAGGTTCAAAACCGGAAGCCATGCAGGCAGCCTTGAAGGACTTGCTCAAGCATTTCCCGTTCCTGGCTGCCGTCGCTGCCGAGCCGCAAGCGCCCTCGCCCGACGGGCAAAAAGGCGAGGCGGCGAAAACGGTGAGCGGCGAGGCGGAGCCGGGGCAGGCGGTCGCTTTTTTGCAGGCAGCCTTGCGCCGCCTCGACGCCGAGCGCAATATTTTCTCGCACCACATTTACGAGCGGCAGCCGTTGGAAGAAGATGAAAAAGTGCAGTTGGAGCCGGTTTTCGAGGCGGCGGTGAAGGGCATCGTGCAGCGTTTTCCCTGGCTGACGGACGAGAACGTGACGCACTTGCGACCTGCGCCGGGCAGTGAAGACCGCTTCCGCTATCGTCTGACGAAGGACGACGACCATTTCGAAGACAACGGGCTTTATTTCTTCATTTGCCTGTTCTTGGAAGCAGGCTACGCTCATCGTTTTCTAAGCAATCTCGAACGCTTCAAAAACACGGGAACTCCCGAAATGCGGGCGACCCGCAACTGCTACCCGCATTTTTGCTGCAAACTGCCAGAGCCTCGTCTGGACAGCGGCGACGTGAAGCTGGACATGCTCAACGAATTGTACCGCTGCCCGAAAGAACTCTGGGAAGTGCTGTCCGAAACAGACCGGGAACGCTTCCGGGTGGACGCCGACCTGCCCGAAGATGCCGAGCCGGACGAACCACCACGCAAGGTGGAAATGAAGCGGAACGAAGACCGTTTTACGAAATATTTTGCGCTACGCTATTTCGACGAGATGAGTTATGCCCAAGCGGGCAAAAAAGAGCGCAAGCCTTTCTTTTCGAGCCTCCGGTTTCACATCCACCTCGCCCGCCTGCGCACGATGGAAAACCCCGCCAGCAAAGGCAACCGGGCAGAAAGCAGGGAATGGATGAAGGAATTGAACACATTCGGCAGGCTGTCCGATTTCGAGTGGCAGAAGCTGCCCGACTGGTGGCTAAATCCGAAAACAAACAAGCACCCCGATGAAGTCGAGAAAATCAAGCAAGATGCAGTCAAGAAAATCGAACAATTTGCCCCCCGCTATAACATCATCGGTAACCGCATCGGTCTCAAATTCACCAATGGCAAAGACGACTATCAATACTTGAAGCCTCTTCCCGTCCTGTTGGAGAGCATCGGGAATAAGCAAAAAGGGCAACCTATCCAGGTCAGCCTTGCACCCGACGCCATTTTGAGCACGCACGAGTTGCAGCAGCTATTTTTCTACCAATACCTGCACCATCGAGGCTTGATAAAAGACAGCGCCGAGGATTTTATCAAGGAATACATTCGCCGGTTTCATGCCTTTTGCGACGACGTGCGCTCCGGCAAGGTGCAGCTGGTTTGGGATGCCACTTTCAGGAAAAGCGCCGACCGCTACGACGACAAAAAAATGGAGTGGCTCGATGAGCGGAAAACCTTGCTGCAAGACCGCATGGAAGCCTACGGTTTGAAAATCAAGGACTTGCCCGACCCCTTGCGGGAATATTTGCTCGGCTACGCCAATCCCGACTATTTCAAGGTCGCCCGGAACAAACTCAAGCTGAAAATCGAAGAGACCAAACAAATGCTGAAAGACACCCGTCTGCGCCATGCGCAATTGAAAGAAAACCCGAACGTGCTCAAAAAAGATAAGCCGCTGAAAGCCAGTGTATTGGCAGACAAGCTGGCGGCTGACATCAACTTCCTGAAACCGCCCACCGCCGACGGCAAAGGCAGGGCGACCGAGGAACAGTTCGTGCGCTTGCAGGAGCACCTGGCTTATTTTTCCCTGCGCAGGCAAGAATTGGCTGACCTGTTTGCCGAACTGCAATTGGAAGGCGACGGCAGCGCACCGTTTCATCCCTTTCTTCACGAGGTCAATTGGCGGCAATGCACGGGCGTGCTTCATTTTTACCAGGAATATTTCGAGCGGAAAATCGAGTGGATGAAAGCTCTCAAAAATCAAATCGAGCCACCGCCACCGCCGAAGGACAAGCTGAAAAAAAACTGGGGCATCAAAGGGCAACGCATCCTAAGTTTGGAGGAATTGCAAGCCTGCTGCGAGTATCTTTTGCAAATAGAAAAACGGCAACCGAAGGTCAAAAACTACCGGAACCTGCCGCTGCTGCTGCCTAGGGGGATGTTCAACGAAGCCATTGCGGAGGCGCTTTCCGGCAGGTTCGAGGAGGTGAAACAGGGCGACAACATGGTTTTTTGTCTCCGTGAATTTTTGAGCCACGACACCCAGCCGCTTTTCAGCCTGACCCGGCTTTACCTTTTCGATGAAATCAAGAAATGTTGGCATTCGGGCAGCTTGGGTACGCAGGGACAAATTGACAAACTGGAAAAAGACTGGAAGGATGCCAAGAAAGAGCGGAGAATTCTGAAAGACAGGCGAGCCTCCAAGACTGCCCTTCAGGAGGCGGAATATGCTTTCAAAGATGCCACCCGTGACTTAAATGGCGCTTTGGAACGGGAGCAACGCCTTCGCCAGGTGCAAAGCGCTGACCGTGCGCTTTTCCTGATGGTGCAAGACTTGGCAAGCCTGGCAGAAACGGAGGTGAAACAAACGTTTGAAAACTGGTCGCTCGCAGGCATTCGCTACCCTGCCGAAGACGCCTCGCAGGACGGAGCGCCTTCCGAGGACATCCTCGACCGCATTCTTCCCATGAAAATGCCCTTGCAAGGCAGGGTGGTGACGGCGGATTTGAAAATCAAGCATTATGGCAAGTTCCGGCGCTTCCTGAAAGACCGGCGGCTGGAAAACCTCGTGAAATATTTCGAGGAAAACAGCGAAATCCGCCTGGACGATTTGAAAGCGGAACTTGTCAAGTATGAAGATTTGCGGGAGCAATTGTTCGACACCATTCTTCAGTTCGAGAAAAAAGCGGCTGATGTGTGGCTGCCGGAATTGAAAGCTGCGCACAACAAAGAACCTCATTACGTCAACCATTTTGCCTACCTGAAAGTGATTGACGAAATGTTCCCACTCAATGAATTGACCAGGTTGGACAAAGACCAACTGAACGAATTGCGCAGCAAATTTTCGCACAACGAAATCCCGCACGACGAGCAGTTGGCAAGATGGGTGGTCGAGCGTTCAACGGAAGGTTTGGTAGTCGAAAGGCTGGTCAACCTGGCGCTGGACGTTTACAAACAGCTGATAATCAAAATTGAAGAACTAATTCCTGCAACACATGGAGACAACATCGCCGCATTGGCTTGAATACTTCAAGGCTTTCCTGCAACCGAGCATCACTTTGCTGGTGGGCATCCTGGCATACTACCTCGGCTACCGCAACTGGCTTCGCCAAAAGCGGAAAGAAATCACCTACGGCGTCGAACAGGCAAGATTTCAAAGCAAGCTGGAAGCCTGCAAAGCTGTTTGGAGTCTGCTCGAGTACATCTCGGAAAAGGAGCATCCGAACACCATTTTTGTCGCACGAGGCGACAAGGAAAACAAGTTCTACGTCGTGCGTCGCAAGCAGGCAGAGGACTTTCTAAACGCCCTGCCGGAGGTGTTTTTCCGAAAAGGATATGGCGTTCTGATGCCTTCCGAGGTTCAGAACAGATTGTTTGAGCTGCGCTCCATCGTCTATCGCTTTTTGGAAGCCGCCAAGCGAGCAGGTGAAACGGGAGAAGAAATTCGTGTGAAAAACGAAGAAATTATTCCGGCAATCAGCAAGGAGAGGGAGTGGCTTATCAAGAAGTTGCGAGAGGAAATAAAGACGAATCCTGATGTGTGAAAAGCTGACACCTTTTGCTAAACTTCTTGTATTGCACTTCTCCCCATTCTTTTTGCCTTGCTGAGAAAAGAGAAAGGCTTTCCCCACCGGGAAAGCCTGGCTGGTGGAAATGGCTAAATGGTTAGATGGTTGAATGGCTGGCTGACCGATAGCTTAGTGAAAATCAGTTCAATCAGCGGCATCAACGTCTAATTTCTTCCTGTTCAAAATTGGCAACAAAACCAGCGACGCCAAGCCCAGCAAAATGTTGAACCCAATGGAAACCGAAAAGAAAATGATGTTCGCCACTGAAAAAGCGTCGTCGCCACGGATGCCATAAAATAAGGTGAGCGAAGTGATAACCAAGAAGTGAAAAGTGCCCATCCCGCCCGGCGACGGAATCACCATGCCGAGCGTGCCGAAGGCAAAAACGGTCAGCGCCGCCGTCAGCCCAAGTTGCTCGGTCGGCGGAAATGCCTGAAAACCCAGCCAGGTCATCAAGAAATAACAGAAGAAAATGCTAAGGCTATGAAAGACGAAAAGCCAAGGTTTTTCAAGCCTGCGCACGGTGAGCATACCCTCCCAGAAGCCCACCAGCACTTTGAAGACTTTTTGAAAAAAGACGGTTTTTACCAGCCGCTTGCGCAGCAAAAACACGGCAATGCCGAACACTGCCAAAATGCCAAGCACTATCCATTTCCATTCCGGCGACGATTCCGGGTCGCCAACTTGCTTCGCCGCTTCTTTGGCGGCGTCCAAATTTCCGCCGGTGAGGTAGCCCCATAATTTTTCGGACTCGAAAATCAGCGCCAGCCCAAAAGTCACCAGCAGGCAAAGCACGTCCACGATGCGGTCAACGACGATGGTTCCCATCACTTTTTCCGCCGGGATATGCTCGTATTTGGCAAACACGCCTGCCCGCACCACCTCGCCCATTCGGGGCAAGCCGAGGTTGGCAAAATAGCCCACCAAAATCGAGAGGTAACCATTGATGAAGCGAGGTCGGTAGCCGAGCGGGTGCAGCAACAGTTGCCACTTGAGTGTGCGGCTGACGTTGCTCAACAGAAAAACCAGTGCCACCAAAGCAATCCAGCCAAAGTTGGCATTTCTAAAATCTGTCGCCAGTTTTTCGAGCAGGTCGCATTGTTCCGCCGGGATGTTTCGCAGGGCGCAATCGGCTAAGTAGGCAGTATTTTGCTGCTTGTAAACTAAGTACAAAATCACTGCCCCGATACTGAGGAAAAGCAAAAACTGGAGGACGTTCGTCAGGAGCTTTTTCAAAATAAATGGCTGGATGGTTAAATGGCTGAATGGTTGAATGGCTCTATGGTTTTTTCCAACCATAGAGCCATTTAACCATTCAGCCATTTAACCATTAGTCAACGATGCTTTCCATTTTTTGGTAGGCAAAAAACGTATCGGCTTGATTTTCAGCGGCTACGACTTTAAAGCCTTCGAGCCGTGCGCCCCGGTAGCCGCTGTTGTTTTGCAAAATGGCGGTGAATCGGTCGTCCGTTTTGACCAGCGTCCAGAGCTTGCCGCAAAAATCTTCACCGACGGCATTGACCACGAGAAAGCTCTTGCCGCCGATGCTGTCACGCCCCTCGAAGTAAAATTCCACCTCGTGCGGATGGTCGTCAATGAGCCTTCGCAGTTCGGTTTGATAGGTTTCCGAACGAGGCTCGTTTTGCCGCAAAATCGGATTGGTTTGTTCGCAATTCGCCCCAGGCGAATTGCAGGAAAGTAAAAATGCGATGTAAACGGTTGGGATGTACTTGTTCATGGAATGCTATTGAACTGAAATTGAGGAAATTAGATGAACACCCAATTTCCCAATTTCCAATTTCTTCAATTTCTCACTTGCTCTGCATCCTCGACTGCCGCTCCAGCTTCGGTATCGTCCGGTTAAAATTATCCTTCTTCCCGCTGATATTGTACGTCACTCGCAGAGCGCCAAAAGTTGCCCCGGTCAGTGCCCCGCCTGCGCCCATGCCGAAGCCAAGCGCCAGCGATTTTTCCAACTTGTTGCGAGGTGAATGCAAGCTGGCATCGCAGCCGCCGCCATCTACGAGCGGCTTGCAAGGCGGCGAATCATTCGCAAACAGAAGCCCGCCAACAAACCCGATGGCAAAGCCGCCCACCGCTCCCCAAATCGCAAACTGCCGAATCTGGTTGCGCTTCCTGACCTTGATGAGGTGGATGTTTTCGTAGGGAAAGACTTTGACTTCCTCCGGGTTCACCTTGCCGCCTGCTTCCAGCCAGCCTGTTTTTTTGCGAACCATCAGCGTGGTGTCGTCGAGGTGGTGCAGCAAGCCTTTGGTTTCCAGCGGGTTGCTCAGAGGTGTGACCCAAACATCGAGGTCTCTGCCGGGGCGATGCGGTGAAGGCTTGTATTTCGAGGAGCGGGAAGCGGGGTCTTCGTACTCGACTTCGCTGACGAAACGCTTGCGAATCACATAGATGGGCCCCTTCGGAAAAATGGGGCGGCGGTACAAAATCTCATCGTCCCGCTCTTCGACGATGAGTATTGGCAGGCGGATTTTGTTCTCGAAAACAATCGTGTCCTGCGCCGCCGATTTCGCCAGCAGCAGCGCAAGTGGTAAAAAAGGGAGTAGCCATTTTCTGCTCATACGGAGTTGGTGATTGGTGATTTACTATTGGTTATTAGCTGAAATTAAACAACCAACAGCTAACTGCTTTTTTAGGCAAGCGCCAAAGGTAGCGTTCCGGCTGGCTGAAAATCAAGCAAGATTTTGACCAATAGCTGACCTGTTTTTTGGACAAGCCACCCTTCCATTTTTGCGCTGCCCCGGCGACGAATTTGAAAGTCTTTGCGACCATTCTGATAACGCTTCCCAAGCATTCACGCACATTTTTGCCACTGCATACCCAAAAGAAACAGTGATTAGCAAA
>CAZHLB010000365.1:0-6839 GCA_964533005.1 uncultured Saprospiraceae bacterium | reverse complement strand
AGCGACTTGGAGACGGCAACGAATCAGAACTAATCGGCTCTGGGGTCGCCTCTACCTGGAATGCCACAAAGTTTCCAAAAAAATAGCGCCGTAGCCGAGCGCCAGCATAAGGTGAAAAATCAAGAAAGAAAGGTTGTCTAAGTAAAAAGCGGAGATGGCAACCGAGAGAAAACACCCTGCGAGCAAGCCTTCCACGATGGTCGTCCAGGCGAGCGGCGCACCTGCGTAATGCCGACGGCGGAAGGAGTCGCCGAGGGTCAAAATGTTGAATTTTGGCGTCCGCACGAAGTCGGATTTTTTTCCAAGCCAGCCTTGCGCCACCGCCAGCGAATTGTGCCAGGCAAGCCCCAAACTGAGGGTCAAAAGCAAAGGGAACAAAGCGAAAAATTCCACCGACCGCTTGCCGAAGCTGCCTTTTCCCTTCTCTACCAACACGTTTGAAACGAAATGAACGGCAGCAAAACCAACTAATCCCAGCAAAATCAGCCTGCCAAAAGGCTTCGTTTCCAACTGCCAGCCAGCCGCCTGGAAAAAAAAGACCGGCACGCTGACCACACTCGCCAAAAACGCCAACAGAAAAAGGCTGCTACCCAGCAACTGCGCAGTTCCGTGAATTTTTTGCGGCAACGACAGGGTCGAGCGCCAAAGCTTCGGCAGGAGCTTTCGGGCACATTCTGCACCGCCTTTCATCCACCGGAATTGCTGCGATTTCAAGCCGTTCATCTCGGCGGGAAGCTCGGCGGGCGAGGCGACATTTTCGAGGTAGGTTATTTTCCAGCCTTTCAATTGCGCACGAATGCTCAAGTCAAGGTCTTCGGTGAGCGTGTCCACGTGCCAGCCGCCTGCATCTTCGATGGTATTTCGTCGCCAGACGCCAGCCGTTCCGTTGAACTGGAGCAGGTAGCCGCCTGCCTGCCGACCCTGCTGTTCCACCCGAAAATGCACATTGAGTTGAAAGGCTTGCAGGCGGGTGAGCAGGGAGTAATTTTCATTCAAATGCGCCCACCGGGTTTGCACAACGCCTGTTTTTTCATGCTGAAAATGCGGCAGGGTCTTCTTCAAAAAATCAGGTTCCGGCAAAAAATCGGCGTCGAAAATGGCGATGAATTCGCCTTTTGCCTGCGTCAAACCATGTTTCAAAGCGCCTGCCTTGAACCCGGTGCGCTCCTGGCGGCGAATGTGTTCGATTTGAAAATCTGCCGATTTGTACGCCTGCACTTTTTCTGCCGCCAGTCGAACGGTGTCGTCCGTGCTGTCGTCCAGCACTTGCACCTCGAATTTGTTTTTTGGATAATCCAGTCGCAAAACGCTGTCAATCAGGCGCTCCACGACGTACCGCTCGTTGAAAACGGGGAGTTGGATGGTGACGAAGGGAAGATCTGGTTGACTATTTTCCCCGTAAAATGGAGCCTGTCTTGCTCGCAAATACTGCCACAAAAGATGCACCTGCATCAGACAGTACGCCGTGATGAGCAAAAGCGATCCGAGGTAAATCCAATGAAGCAGGTGGGCAAGGAGAGCCATGCAATAGTTGGGCTAAATGCTGACAGGTGTAAATCCGGTTTCCTGGGATAAAAAAATTAAATTTTTTTTCTCCCAGGAAACCGGATTTCCACCTGTCAGCTTTTGGGCAAGTCAAAAAATCGGCTCGCAAAATAGGCTGGAAACGAAGCCTGGAAAGTTACTTGAAGAACAAAGCCCGGTATTTTTCAAACCGCTCCTCCACTGCCGCCCTGCCCGAAATCCCTGCCAACCCCTTGCCTTCCACGCTCAAAGAAGCGGCAACGTGAGCGAAAGCGGCAGCCAACGCTTCGTCGGCTGATTCTGAAAATTTTAAGGCAAATGCAGCGGCGAAGACATCGCCTGCGCCAGTCGGGTCAATTTCTTGCGTTGGAAATGAAGGAAAATGCTGGCGAGCGCCTCGCCGAAAAACCGTTGCGCCTTGATTGCCTTGCGTCACGACGAGCAGATTTGCCATGCCGCCGATGTGTTCAATCAAATCCCAATCGCAGCGCACGTCTTGTTCGCTCATCGAAATAATGCTCGCCTCAGCCAGTCGCCCCCAATTGCAAATGGGCTTGAATGAAACCTGCTGCCGGGCATCCCACTGTCGCATCCAGCCTTGCGGGCATGTGCAAATGGTGGCATTTTCAAAGGCATTTAAAAAATCAAAACTGACTTCGTCGGCGATGGGGCAAAGCAAAACAGTGGGTGAATTTTTCCAGTTGGAAGGCAGGTGGCGAGGCAGTAGGTCGGTTGCTTTTTGGTGCAAAAACTGGGTGCGGTTGCCGTCTTGGTAGATATTTTCAAAGACGGTTGTGGCGGCGGCGGGCACTTTTTCGATTTCAATGCCTTGAAAATCAGCGTCAAAAAGAAAGTCTTCGCCAACGCTTGTCAAAACGGCAGCTTCAAAACCCAACCGTTGCGCCAGCAAACCCGAATAGGCAGCAGCGCCGCCCCAAGCGAAGCCGCCAGGAATTTTATCGTGGCAAATGTGACCGATGGAAAGAAAGGAAGGCAGGGAAAAGGAAATTTGAAATTGAGGAAATTGGAAATCGAGGGAAATTGGAATTTCAACTGAATTTCCAATTTCCCTATTTCTTCAATTTCACGCTTCGACAGCTTCCGGTACGGCGCTGACCAGCCAGCCTCTCGTGTCGGGAATTCTGCCGGAACGGATGCCATTGATGGTAGATTTCACCAGGTCGCCCACTTTGCGCTCGCTGATGGGCGGCAGTTTCATCACCAAATCTTTGTAGGCAATTTCAGAGACGTGCGACACGACGGCAGCCGTGCCTGCGCCAAAAGCCTCTTGCAATGCGCCCCGGCGATAGGCGTCCACTACCTCGTCAATCGTCAGGGGGTACTCGTCAACTTCGTATCCAGCGTCTTCGAGGATTTGCATGGCGCTTTCACGGGTGATGCCTTTGAGGATGGTTCCGTAGAGCGGCGGCGTGATGACTTTGCCGTCAATCACGAAAAAGACGTTCATCGTGCCGCATTCCTGGATGTATTTGAACTCACGGGCGTCAAGCCAAAGCAACTGGTCGAAGCCTTTTTCCTGCGCAATTTTCGTAGGAAGCATGGCGCCGCCGTAGTTCCCGGCAGCTTTCGCCTCGCCGGTGCCGCCTCTCGCCGCACGAACGTATTTGGTCTCGGCAATCAGGCGAACTGGCTTTGGATAATAAGGCCCGACGGGCCCGGTGATGATGAAAAACCTGTAAGACTGCGAAGGTCTGACGCCTACAAACTCATCCGTCGCCATCATCACGGGGCGGATGTAAAGTGCGCTGCCTTCTTCCTGCGGAATCCAGGCTTGGTCAACTTCCACCAATTTTTGCAAAGCCTCGACGAATAATTCTTCGGGGAAATGTGGCATGCACATCCTGGCGGCGGAAAAATTTAACCGTCTGGCGTGCTCTTCCGGGCGGAACAAAACAGGCGAGCCATCCAGCATTTTCGTGGCTTTCATGCCTTCGAAAATGGATTGCCCGTAGTGAATAGCCATCGTCGCCGGATGCATTTGAAAGTAGTGGAACGGCTCGATGCGCAGGTCGTGCCATTCGCCGTCGGTGTAATCCGCAACAAACATGTGGTCGGAGAAATGCTTCCCAAAGGGAAGATGCTCGAAATCCACCTCCCGGATGCGGGAAGTTTCAGCCGTGGTGATAGAAATTTCCATGCTCATTTTACTTTTTAGATTTGTGCAAAGGTATCGGTAGTTGCTGTCCTTTGCGAGGATAAATTTGGAAAGGGTAGTGAATCTCGGTAGCGATTCAAAAGATAATTTGGTCAATGCTGATTTCCAAAGATGAAGTCCTATCGAGCGGGATTCTTGACTTTCAAGTTTTTCCGCTTTCCGAAGACGCATATTTTCATTGCCGGGGCAAAAATGGCAAAAAACTTTTCATCGCTTTTTCCGGGGAGGAAAATCCCCTGCTCCGGCAGTTTTTGGAGAAGATTCTCGCTGCCGTCAGCCATGATATGGAAGCGGATTGCTTGTACTTTTCTACGCCGGAAAAACAGCCTTTTAGTTTCACGGAACTGAGCCGCAGGTGGGATTTGCAGCGGGGGATTTTTTTCGGATTTACGCCTGCGCAGGCAGGTTTCAATTTTCAGGCGCAACTGTACCGACTGGTCAGGTTGAGCGGAAAGACGTACTTGTTTGTGGATGATTTGGCGAAAATTCAAGCGGATGCGGGCTTGAAGAAGCTGCTTTGGGAAGGGATGAAGGAGATGTTTGAGCGGTGAGTTTTAATTGCCACGGAAGGGAAGGTGGCGGATTTGGTCGCTGGTTAATTTCATGCCTTGGGTAGTATTGTCTATTTCAATCAACGGTGGCGACCAGATGAAGTCACAACCAAGGGGTGCCATCCTCATTTTCACATCTAACTTGTTCGACTTTCCTGCAATCACTTCCAATTTTTCAATTTTTTGGATAGCATAGTCTATGTAACTGAATTCTATGGCATAAATGCCTGGTTCAATATCAGTTATCGAATAAAAGCCATCAAAATCAGTTTCAGTACCGGTGACTAAAACGCCATTTTTGAACAGGACGACCAAGGCAAAAATGATGGGGTTACCAGTCTCAGTATCAGTTACTTTGCCGGAAAGAGAGGTCTGCGAGAAAGCCAGAAATGAAAAAAGGCAAAGAATAACGGACAAGAAAAATCGCATGGTTTGAAATTTTTGAAGTGAAATATTCATGCAAATGAAGCGCAGGCAAGGCAGTTGCATTGGCTAAGTTTTGTCAAAAATCAGGTTTTAGCTGCACACTTGCTTTAGTTTGAAATGCCTACTCGATGTCGGACAAACTGATTGCCCGTCAATTCTTTCAGCATAAAATCCGCCAGGTCGCCCGCATTAATTTGAAATTTCCCCGCCGCCGGAAAGTCCTCCTTCGTTTCGTAACTGCCTGTAAATCCACCATCTACAATCGTCGGCGGGCAAACCATCGTCCAGTCGAGTGAGGATGCCGCCAGGAATTGGTAGGCTTTAAAATGCTCCTGCGAAACGGGTTTGTAAGCTGCCGGAAATTTTTCCGTGTGAAAAATCAAGGTATCGTCGTTGGCATTCAAAATGCCCATGCCGCCGACGGCGACGATGCGTTTCACGCCTGTTTTTCCCATCGCTTCGACGATGGTTTTCATGCCGAGCGAACGGGTTTTGTCAATGCCATCCGTTGCGCCGCCGAGGACAGAAAGGACGGCATCTGCGCCTGCGAGAGCAGCTTCCACTTCGTCTTGCTGAAAAACGTAGCCTTTGAAAACTTCGAGGTTTGGATGAATGCGCCGGTTCGCCCAGGCATCCCGGCTGAAAGCCCGCACGGAAAAATCCCGCTCCAAAGCCAGGTTCACGAGGTGTTTTCCAACCATGCCGGTTGCGCCGAAGACAGTGATTTTCATTGGATTAGAAGTAAAAAGTGAAAAGGCAAAAGTAAAAAGTTTGACAATCGGGAAGTTTGGAGGCAGGTTGAATTTGACGGAGACAGAAACAAAATCGAGTTTGTTTGAAACTATTTGTGCCTATCTGCAAAAAAGGCTCGAGTGTTTCCTACTTTTCGTCCGTCCAATTTTTCACTAACCAAGTGCAAGTTTCAGGCAATCGGCGACTTGCTTGCCCTTTGCCCGGTGCTTGCGCCAAAATTTTGTTTCTATGAAAAATCAACTCATCGCTGCCCTCGTGGGTGGCATTCTTTTGTTCGTCTGGCAATTTTTATCCTGGTCGGTGACGGGCATTCACGCCGATGAAATGAAATACACCGATAAACAAGACGCCATCCTGCAGGCGCTCAGCCAGCAGAATTTGGAAGAAGGCACCTATTTCATTCCGCAAGCTCCTCCGGGCAGCTCTTCCGAGCAAATGCAAGAGCACATGAAAAACAGCGTCGGCAAGCCTTGGGCGCAAATTCACTACGATACTTCGATGTCGGGCAACATGGGCATGAACATGGCTCGCGGTTTTCTGATTGACTTGATTGCTGCGTTTTTGCTGGCTTGGTTGCTGACGAAATTTCAGCGGCTGGATTTGAAAACTGCATTGCTTTCGTCCATTGCCGTCGGTGTTATCGGCTACCTGACCATTCCTTACCTGAACAGCATTTGGTTTGAAACCAACTCGATTGGGCATCTGATTGATGCGATTGGAAGTTGGGGATTGGTAGGCTTGTGGATGGGCTGGTATCTACCGAAAAGGTTGACTGCCTGAGATTTGGCAATTACGTTTACTAAACTTTGAAAGTTTAGTAAACGTAGCCTTGCCTTGCCCAAAGGCATAAAACAAGAAAGACTGCACCGAGGAAATCCGGGCAGCCTTTCTTGTTTTATTTCAGCTTGAAATTACTTGCTCACCGACTTTACCACCGCTTCAAAAGCATCGGGATTGTTCAGCGCCAAGTCTGCGAGGACTTTGCGGTTGAGGTCAACCTTGCTGTTTGACAAAGCGAAAATCAGTTTGGAGTAAGTCGTGCCGAGTGAACGAGCGCCTGCATTGATACGGGCAATCCAAAGCGTGCGGTAAGCCCGCTTTTTCAATTTCCTGCCCACGTAGGCGTAGCCCCAGGCTTTGTCCACCGCATTTTTAGCTACGGTGAGCACGTTTTTCCGCCTGCCGAAGTAGCCTTTGGCGGCTTTCAAGATTTTTTTGCGCCTCCTGCGAGACGCCACTGCATTGACTGAACGTGGCATAATTTGACTTTTTTAGTACAGTACAGGGACTCCAATTTTGAGCACTTGCAGCCTGCACTCTCGTTAAAAAATGGTGATTTGGTGATTTGGAGATTTGGTGGTTTGGGGGGCGGGCCGCCCCCCCCCCCACAAAAACAAAAACAAAAACAA
>CAZHLB010000364.1:0-6843 GCA_964533005.1 uncultured Saprospiraceae bacterium | reverse complement strand
TCCGTCGTCGCAGACCCAAGCATTTCAGTGCATCCGGTCGGTTTCAACCAGTGCGTCGGCGGCTCTTTGAGCATGAGCGTGACGGCGAGCGGCGGCGCTCCGAGCCTGACTTATCAGTGGCAAAGCTCCCCGAACGGCTCGGCGTGGAGTAACGTCAGCGGCGCAACTTCGACCAGCTACGTGCCGCCTTCCACGACGGCGGGCACGTTGTTTTACCGAGCGGTGGTGTCTGCGAGTGGCAACGGTTGCGCCAGCGTCAATTCCAACCCGGCGACGGTTGTCACCGTTGCCGACCCAACGATTTCCACGCAGCCGGTCGGTTTCAGCGAGTGCATCGGCGGCACACAAAGTCTGAGCGTGGTTGCCACCGGCGGTACGCCGAGCCTGACTTATCAATGGCAATCTTCGCCTGACAACTCGACCTGGACGAACATCTCCGGCGCAACCATCGCCACCTATACCCCGCCCTCGGCGGCAATTGGCACGACTTATTACCGGGTCATCATCTCGGCAACTGGCAACGGTTGCGGCAGCGTCACTTCCAGCAGCGTGGCGGTGGTTGTCTCGAATGCGCCCACGATTTCGGCGCAGCCCGCCGCTTTCAGCGAATGCTTGGGCGGAACGCAAGCCTTGAGCGTGACGGCTGGCGGCGCTCCGAGCCTGACTTACCAATGGCAATCTTCGCCTGACAACGCTGCCTGGACGAACATTTCCGGCGCAACCAGCGCCAGCTACACGCCTGCCTCGACGGCTGCCGGAACGACTTATTTCCGGGTCATCGTCACCGGCAACGGCGGCGGTTGCGGCAGCGTCAATTCGAGCAGCGCAGCGGTCACCATCGTTGCCGACCCCAGTATTTCGGCGCAGCCGACGGGTTTCACCGAATGTGAAGATGGCTTGGAAACCTTGTGCGTGACGGCGACGGGCGGCTCGCCAACCTTGATTTACCAGTGGCAAATTTCCTCGGACAACGCCACCTGGTCGAACATCTCCGGCGCAACGAGCGCCTGTTTCATGCCCAACAACAAGGTTTTGGGCACTTACTATTATCGTGTCATCGTCTCCGCCGGGGGCAGCGGTTGCGGCAGCGTCACCTCGAACAGCGTGGCGGCGACCGTCGTCGCTCTTCCCGGCATTTCGGCGCAGCCTGCCGGTTTTTCAGAATGCGTGGGCGGCAATCAAAGCCTGAGCGTGACTGCCACCGGCGGCACGCCGAGCCTGACTTATCAGTGGCAATCTTCCCCGAACAACTCGACCTGGACGAATATCTCCGACGCAACTTCAGCGAGCTACACCCCGCCTGCAACGGCTGCCGGAACCACGTATTACCGGGTCGTCGTCTCTGCCAGCGGCAATGGTTGCGGCAGCGTCAATTCGAGCAGCGCAACCGTCACGGTCGTCGCCGACCCCAGCATTTCCAGCCATCCGACCAATATTTCCGAATGCGTGGGCGGCTCGCAAAGCCTGAGCGTGACTGCTGCCGGCGGCTCGCCCAGCCTGACTTACCAGTGGCAAAGCTCTGCCAACCTCGCTGCCTGGACGAACATCTCCGGCGCAACTTCAGCGAGCTACGTGCCGCCTGCAACGGCTGCCGGAACCACGTATTACCGGGTCGTCGTCTCGGCGAGCGGCAACGGTTGCGGCAGCGCAACCTCCAACCCTGCCACCGTAACCGTGACGACCAACTCGGCGGCTAACATCTCCGGCAGCAACTCCGTCTGCCCCGGCGGCAGCACGACTTTGACCGCCAGCGGCGGCGTCAGTTTTGTTTGGAGCAACGGCGCAACTTCGGCGAGCATCACCGTCAGCCCCGCTTCGGCGACCACTTACACCGTGACCGCCACCAATGCGAGCGGCTGCACGGGCACGGCAAGTGTGCTGGTTAGCTTCGCTGCCGCACCGACCGTCAGCGCGGGTGCGGATGTTTTTCTCTGCCCGGGCGAGAGCGCCACTTTGATTGCGAGCGCCTCCGGGGGGTCGCCTTTTACCTATTCGTGGAGCAACGGTTTGGGCAGCGGCAGCACCGTGACGGTTAGCCCGGCAAGCACGACGACCTACTCCGTGACCGTGACCAACGTGAATGGCTGCACCGCCGCCGACCAGGTGACCGTCGCCCTGCAACCGACGCTTTGGCTGGTGGACGAAGACGCATCGCTGCCGACGGCGCTGCATTTGTGGGCTTTCGGCAACTACGACAATGCCACCGGCAGCGCCACCGACTACGGGCGATTGTACTATTTCGACCCAACCACTTCGACCAACCGGGACGTGGTGGATGCCAGCGACATGGAGGCGATGGCGGTGAACCGATACACCGGGCAAGCCTGGTTCATGTCGAGGCGCAAGTCGAACAACGGGCCCAGCAGCACGATGGCATTGTTCACCTACAACCTGAACGACGCTGCCGCAAACGCCGGGAACATCGTGCTGACCCTCGCCGGCCACATCTTCCAGCCCAGCGACCACTCGTCGGAAGCCCTTTGTTTCGACCCGCTCACCAACCGGCTCTACCTGAGCGACCCGGTGGACGAAGGCATCAATACCAGCACCGTCACCGACCGGCTTTACTATATTGATATCGCCAGCCTGAACGCCAACCCGATGCTCGTTTCCTACCCGACCCTGGTGGGCGACATCGTTGGTTTGGGACACGTGAACAACTACGTGGACGGGCTGGAATTCACCGACGACGGCAGGCTTTTTTGCGTGGATGGCACGGACGACCACCTGTACGAACTCGACCCCGCCACCGGCGCCATCATCGCCTTGTCCGACCTCGACATCACGGGCGGCACGGGGCATAGCTCGACCGACGTGGAGACCCTGGTTTGGGATGAATACAACGACCGCCTGATTGCGGTGGACAACGGGCACGAGGAGTTCGTGCAAGTGACGCTCGGCTCCGACGGCGGCAACGTCATTCGCTCCGCGTATGAACCTGGAACGCCGGGCTTGTCGGCGGACGCCGATTTTGAAGGCGGGGCGATGTTTGCCGTTTGCGCAAATTCGAGGATGACGGTGGGCAACCTCGTTTTCAACGACGCCGACGCCGACGGCAAATTTGAGAACGGCGAAGGCGTGGACGGCGTCACGGTGCAACTTTTTGCCGCAGGGCAAAACCCGCTGACGGCAACGCCTGCCGCCACGACCGTCACTTCCGGCGGCGGCGGATATATGTTTCAAAACCTGACGCCGGGCAATTATTTCGTCCACATTCCCGCCAGCCAGTTTGCCGCAGGCAAGCCTTTGAATGGCTTGATGTCTGTCCCTGGCTTCGGCGGCGACGATATGCTGGACGACGATTTGGGGGAAAACGGCGTGGACGCTTCGATGCCAACCACCTCCGGCGTCAGCAGCAACGTATTCAACCTGACCCGCAACGCCGAGCCGATGGACAACGGCACGGAAAAAGGTTTCAACAAAACCGCCGACGACCCCAACGACGCCAACGGCGACCTGACGGTTGACTTCGGCTTCCGCCTCACCCCGGAAATTTGCGGCAACGGCTTGGACGACAACGGCAACGGCTTTGCAGATTGCGCCGACGCCGCCTGCCCTTCGCCCGTCGGCAACGCTGGCAACGACCAGAGCCTTTGCCCCGGCAGCGCCGCCACGCTGACTGCCACCGCCACTGGCATTTCGCCTTTCACTTTCGCCTGGAGCGAAGGTCTGGGCAGCGGCGCAGGCAAAAGCGTCAGCCCCGGCGCAACGACGACTTACACCGTCACCGTGACCAACGGCAACGGCTGCACCGCCACCGACCAGGTGACCGTTTTTGTCAATCCTGCCTTGAGCGCCAACGCAGGCTCGGACGTGCAGATTTGCAAAAACGCAGGCACTTTCCTGCTCGCCACGGCGACCGGCGGAACGCCTTCTTACACCTTCACCTGGAGCAACGGCTTGGGCAGCGGCGCTCTGAAATCCGCCAGCCCAAGCGCCACGACGACCTACTCGGTGACCATCACCGACGCCGCCGGCTGCTCGGCGACCGACCAGATTGTGGTCACGGTGGTGGACTGCTTCGAAAGCTGCGGCAACGGCACGGACGACGACTTCGACGGGCTGGTGGATTGCGCCGACAGCGATTGCGCACCGACGCTCTACGCCGGGTCGGACGTCAATATTTGCGAGGGAACCAGCACCGTTTTGTCAGCCAACGCATCGGGCGGCGACGGCAGCGCCTTGACCTACGTCTGGAGCAATGGCTTGGGCGCAGGGCAAACCAAAACGGTCAGCCCGGCGGCAAGCACGACTTATTCGGTGACCGTGACGGCGGCTGCCAGCGGCTGCTCGGCGACAGGTCAGGTGACTGTTTTCGTCGGAACTTGCTCCGAAAACTGCACCGACGGCATTGACAACGACAACGACGGGCTGGTGGACTGCGCCGACCCGGATTGCGCCGCAGTCGGGATGCCGGTCTTGGCGGATGACGAATACACGACCTGCCCGGCAGTGCCTTACACCGAGCGGGTGACGTACAACGACGGCAATTTGCAGAGCGCCATCATCACCATTTTCACGCAACCGGCAAGCGGGAGCGTCACGATTGACAACACGGGCAAGTTCGTCTATACGCCTTTCGGGATGAGCTGCGGCACGGACGAGTTTGTTTATCAAGCCTGCAATTCAGCTTACGGTTGCTGCGCCACGGCGACCGTCACGCTCAACATCGGCGACACCGGCGCACCGCAATTGCTCAACGTGCCTGCCGACCTGGTGGTGGAATGCGACGAGGAAATTCCGTTGCCGCCGCAGATTGTCGCCTACGACGCCTGTCCCGGCATTTTCATCACTTTCGACGAGACGAGCGACGAAGCGTCGGCTGGAATTTGCAGCAGCTATACCATCACCCGCACCTGGGAAGCGGAGGATTTGTGCGGCAATTCGACCCTCGGCTCGCAAGTCATCACCGTGCAGGATAGCACGCCGCCAGCCATTTTCAGGGTGTGGGAATTGCCCAACGGCAAACACATTTTCGGCGGCATCCTGAACAATGTGAGCGACAGGTGGAAGTCCGTTTATTTCCCAATCAGCTTCACGACGACGCCGGTGGTGCTGGCGCAAGTGATTTCCACGAATGAGGCATCCGCTGTCACGACTCGCCTGCGAAACGTGAACGGCGGGGGCTTCCAAATTCGCTTGCAGGAGCAGGAATTGAGCACGGATGGGCATGCCTGGGAACAGGTGGCATGGTTAGCCGTCGAGCCGGGCGCATTTTCCGGCGACTTCGACATGGATGCGTTTTTGTCGGGCGGAGCGACGCACAACTGGCTGACACTCAATTTCAGCCAAACCTTTGGCGGCGCAAACGGCATTCTCGCCCAGCCGCAAACCAGCAATGAATCCGACCCTGTCTCGGTGCGCATCCAAAACCTGGCGGGCGCTTCGGTGCAGGTACGTTTGCAGGAAGAGCAATCGAAAGACACCGAAACCAACCACGCCGCCGAAACCCTCGGCTGGCTGGCGCTCGATGCCAATGCAAGCCTGGCAAATGTGCGGGGCGAAGTCTTCGGCGAAACGGGCGCTTTGAGCGGAACCGACCAGTGGCAAACGGTCACTTTGCAACGGGAATACAGCGTCCCGGTCGTCGTTTTGGGCGGCGTGGGCTACGCCAACAGCGAGCCAATCACGGTGCGGGTGCGCAACGTGACGAGCAACAGTTTCGAGTATCGAATTCAAGAATGGGACTACCAAAACGGCAGCCATCCGGCGGAAAATCTGACCTACTTAGTGATGGAAGGCAGCCTGCCCTCGGTGACGGTAATTACCAATCCCGACGAGGAGGAAGATTTGGTGGAAAACATCAACCTGTTCAGTTGGGACAACTGCGGCGCTTCCGCACCGCTTTTGCTCAACGTCACCACGTCGAGCAACGGAGGGACGGTCATTTTTCACGACACGTATTCGGCGGAAGACGCCTGCGGCAATGCGGTTTATGTCACCGCCTTGCGGCAAACCATTGGCGTCAGCTTACGGGTGAAGGCTTTGCTCAACGGGGCAATGGTGAATGCCACCGGCGGTTTGATGCGGGACGATTTGCGCCAGCTCACACTCATTCCACTCAAAGAACCCTACTCGCAACTGGCGGGCTTCAGTCACAAAGGTTTGGGCGGCGACGAAACGACCGACCCTGCCAAATTCCAGGTGACCGGCAGCAGCGCCTTCGTGGACTGGGTGCTGGTCGAATTGCGTGACCCCGACGTGGACACGCTTATCGCCACCACTGCCGCCATGCTCCGGCGGGACGGCAACGTGGTCACGGCTTTGGGCGACACGATTTTGGCGGTGGGCGGCTTGACGGCAGACTATTACAAAGTGGGCATCCGCCACCGCAACCACCTGGGTTTGATGACAGACAGCATCTATTATCTGTCTGAGCAAAACCCTCCGCTCATTGATTTCACCGACCCGAATGTGGACGTGGAAGGCGGAAACAACGCTTCCAACTTCGTGAACGGGAAACGGGTGATGTGGGCAGGCGACTTCAACTCGGACGGGAAGGTGATTTACCAGGGACCCGCCAACGACATTTTTTACCTGTTCCTAAAAGTCGTCGCCGACCCGCTGAACTATGATTATCTGGCAAACTACATCAGCACGGGCTACCAGCGGGAGGACTTCAACCTGAACGGGAAAGTGATTTACCAGGGGCCCAATAATGACCGTTCGCTGGTGCTGTTCAAGTCCATCCTGGCGCACCCGCTGAACCAGGCGAGCTTTGCGAATTTTGTGATTTACTCTTATTTGCCTTGAGGAAACGGGGTTGATGAGGGTTGATAAAAGTTGAAGGCTCATGTTCCTTTCGGGCTGAAACGTACCCCGTACCGCCGAACTCCAGTTCGG
>CAZHLB010000363.1:0-6846 GCA_964533005.1 uncultured Saprospiraceae bacterium | reverse complement strand
TTCGGGAGGCGGTCAGCAGCCGCTTCCCGAAATTTTCCAGAGCAGACTTCTCTCCACTTGGCGGCAGCTTCCGGTTGCCAGATTCCAATATTGTAAAGCAAACATTCTCCACTATCCTGGCGGTGCGCTCAAAGGCGGGCTGCCAGGTTTTTCACAGCCGGAGTTCGGCTCCCTTAATCTATTCGAAATGAAGACACTATTTACTTCCCTCCTTCTGGCAATTCTATTTGCCATTCCAAGCGCATGGTCACAGGTATGCACGATACAAAACCTCGTAGGCAGTTCCAACAGCTCCGACGACATTTCCAACGGTTTGGGTCAGTCCTTTACTGCAAACTGTAATAATGGCGAGTTTGAATTAATCACCCTTACCAATGCAGGGAATATCTCTTCGGTTCGACTAGATATTTATGAGGGAGCAGGGTATGGGACTCCTCGATTTACAATGACTGACATTTCTTGGCTTATAACCGACCCTACTGTAGTGCTGGATTTAGCAAACTGTTCAACCATTACAGCCACGGCAGGAACCGTAGTGAACAATTGTCCGGCAACCAATCGAACATACACCAGTGGACAGATTTATACTTTTCGTCTTCAAGCTACTGGCATGGGTGGCGGCATTTTTAGACTTCTTAGAAATACAACCGATACCTATTCGGGAGGTCAACTTTTGGATAATAATGGAGACCCACTTGGCACACAAGACTTGGTTTTCATTGTCGAAACTGATGGCAGCATCCTCCCTGTCGAACTCACCACCTTCGACGCCCGCCTCCAGGAAAACCAAACCCACCTCACCTGGCGCACCGCCTCCGAAAAAGACAACGCCGGCTTCGAAATCGAGCGCAGCAACGACGGCACGGACTGGCAAACCCTCGCCTTCGTCCCCGGCAACGGCACGACCAGCGAGCCGCACGACTACCATTTCACCGATGAAAATCCTCAGCCCGGCGACAACTACTACCGCCTGAAACAGCTTGATTTTTCCGGCGCTGCCGAATATTCGGACACCCGCCACGTGCGGCTGGCGAGCGGAAAATTGGAAGACGTTTTGGTCTCGCCGAACCCGGTGCCGGCTGGGCAAACGCTCTCCGTCTCAAACCCCCTTGAGGGGGCAGGGGGTGATGGCATCGAATCGGTGCAACTCATGGACGTACTTGGCAGGATTGTCTGGGAAGGCAGCCAGTTTGAAGGTGAGAAACTGGAAATTTCTTTGCCGCCCGATTTGAGCAAAGGGCTTTGCTGGCTGGTGCTGAATGGCGGCGGGGAGCGGGTGGTGCGCAAGGTGTTGGTTCAGTAGTGCGCTTGACTTTCCCATGAGTTTGCCACAGCGAGATATTTTAAGGAAGTTTGCAAAAATTCAATTGACCATGGGTTCAGAATCTGCAACGATGGAAAATGCCGGTATTTTGGCTTTGCCAGCCCGCAAACAGAAAAGCGGCAAGGTCTCCGTGCAAACTTTCATGGAAAAGTATTACCGCCGGGAAGACGGCTGTAGGTATGAATACCAGGATGGCGTGGTCATCAAGTCTCGCTGCAAAACTCCCTATACTATGAACGACTACCAACAGTACATTGCGAACAACCTAACGAGGTTCTTTTCCCGGCTCGAAATGGAAGGCAAAGTGAAAGGCATTTTGGTTGCCGAAAAGGACAATTGGCTGACGGCTACGAAATATCGAGTGCCAGACCTTTGCTACATGAGCCCGAAGGATGAATTTGAAGCTGCTGAGGGAAAACGAGTCGTCACGGAGTTCGCCATCGAAATCGTTACCCCGAACGACACTGCTGATTATTACGATGAAAAATTGGAGGTCTATTTTCAGGCAGGCATGAAAGTGGTCTGGGTCATTTATCCCAAAACGGAAAAAGTGAAGATTTATCAAGCTGACCAAAGCAGCATCACCTGCCGGGGAGATGAGATTTGCTCGGGCGCTCCGGTCTTACCTGAGTTTGCATTGGCAGCCAAAGACATTTTCAAGAAGCCGCCCAAACCTGCGTGAGCGATGAAACGGGCGAATGAAAAAGGGCAAATTTTCCTGCCGGGAAAATTTGCCCTTTTTTATTCCAAATCAAGCCGTTGGGAAGACCTTTCCGAAAGTTGACAACTTTCGGAAAGGTTGGCTCCACTTCAAGGCTACATCTTCACCACTCGCAAAGCCGCAAACCCGCCGCCCACCTGTATTTTACAGAAATAAACCCCCGCCGGGTAGCCGCTCAAATCGAACCGCCAGCTTCCCTCCGCCACATTTTCCACCGCCGTTTTTTCCAAAATCCTGCCCGTCAAATCTTGCAGCACGACTGAAATCTCAGCCGCATTTTCAAGCTCCAAAGTAAGCTCGAACTGCCCCGACGTTGGGTTGGGAGAAAGCTCAAGCAGGCGCAGCCCGGGAATTTCCGTCGCCGCAACTTCACCCGGCAAAATGGTAACGGAAGTCGTTGTCGTGCAGCCCGTTGCGTCGGTCACGGTGCAGATGTACGTGCCGGGGGCGAGGTTGCCGATGATGGGTAAAGTGGCGCCGTTGCTCCAGAGGTATTCGTAAGGCGGCGTTCCGAACCAGCCTTGCGCCGCCGCCGAGCCATCGTTTGCGCCGAAGACTGTTTCGTCGGTGTGCTGCGTGACGGAGGCGGCGAGGTCGCTGCTGTTGCCGGTCATGCCTTGCGTCGTCCAGGTGCAGCCGTTGGCGTCGGTAACGACGATGGAATAGGCAGTGTTCGCTGGAACATGGAAGTCGGGCGTGATTACAATGGAATACGGAGGTGTGCCTCCGCTGAACGATCCGCTGATGTCCTGTGAGCCGTCGCAGTTTACCGTACTGATGACAGCGATAACTAGTGCCGAAGGCTGCGTGACTTGCACTTCCTCGACTGCCGTACACCCGTTGCTGGCGTCGGTAACGATGACCGTGAAATTTCCCGCCGACACGGTTTGCTGCGCATTGATGGGAATTGCTATGTTCCCAACCCAGAAATATTGAGGAGCCAGGGCATTGGAAACTGCCGTCAGCGTAGTCGTTCCGCCGTAGCAGGCAATGCTCAGGTCGCCTTGCACTTCGAGGCTTGGCGCAGTTGTATTTTCTTCGACAACCAGCGTGGCGCTCGTCGTGCAGCCAGAAGTTGGGTCGGTCAGCACCAGCGTGTAATCGCCTGGCAGGCTGATGATTGTGTTCGGCGGAACCGAGGTTCCGGCAGGGTCGAACCAGTTGCAAAGCAGCCCTGGGAAGGGTGGGCAGATGAGTGGAAATGAACTTACGGCGCAGGTCAACTCTACCGCCGGAATAGAAATGGTGGGCATGGCAGTATTTTCAACTACCACCGCAGCATACACGCCTAAGCATCCCGTCGCCGGGTTCGTCACGGTCAAAACGTAAACCCCAGGCTCGTCCACGACCGGGTTTTGCAAGTCAGAATTGAAGCCGTTCGTCCCTGCCCACTGGAAAGTGTAGCCCGCCGCATTCGGATTGGCGAGCAGGGTCACCGTTGGTTCGTTGCAGGTGATTGTTCCTCCCTGCGGACTGGCAGTGGGCACGTCACCGCTCGCCGTCACCTGGGCGACGGCAGTTTCCGAGCAGCCATTTGCCGGGTCAGTCACGAGCAAAATGTACTCGCCCGCTGCGGAAACCATCGGGTTTTGCTCGCTGGAAACGAAGCCGTTGGGGCCCGTCCAGTTGAAAGTTGCGCCGGGTGTGCCGGAGTTGCCGGCAAGTTGAATTTGCGGGCTGGTGCAAGTCAAAATTCCGCCGGTTGCCGATGCTTGCGGCTGCGCAAAATCGCCGGTCACGCTCGCCATTGCAGTTGCCGTGCAGCCGTTGGCAGGGTTGGTGACTTGCAGCAAATAATCGCCGGTTGAGGTAACCACTGGATTTTGCTGGCTGGAAATGAAGCCATCGGGGCCCGTCCAGTTGAAAGTAGCTCCCAGCGTAGTCGAGTTGCCTGAAAGCTGTTGCTCCGGGTGGGCGCAGTCGAGCGTCGTGCCCTGGGCGAAAACGTTGGGCGGAGTTGTGTTTTGCAACAGGTTTGCGCTGGCAGTCGAGGTACAGCCGTTTGCCCCGGTGACGGTCACGACGTACTGACCGGGCATCGAAACGGAAGGACATCGAATGGTTGAAAAAAAGCCGCCCGGACCCGACCACGCATAAGTAGCGCCCGGCACCTGCCCCCCGCATAGCGTACAGGTGGTTTGTATGCAAGTCAGGTGGTGGTCAACGGATGCGCTTGCGACGGGCGGAGTTGTGTCGGAAGCCACTTCCACCTGCGTCGAAGCAGTGCAGCCGCTCGCCGGGTCGGTCACTTTCACCGAGTAGTTTCCGGCTTGGTTCACCGTCAAATTTTGCCCGAAAAAAGTCTGCCCCGTTGGGCTTGTCCATTCGTATTCGCCATCCGTCACGTCGCTGACGGAGGTCAGTTCCACCGAAGTTTGATTGCAATCGAGCGTGCCGCCGGTAGCGACGATGCTCGGCGCTACGCCAGGCGAAAAATCAATGGTTGCGAAAGCGCCGGTGCTGGCGTTGAAAAATTTGCCGGAAGGCGTCTGCTCCAAAACCACCGCCCGCACCATATAAACTTGCTCGCCATCGAGCGGCGAGGCATCGCTGAAGCTCGTCCCGGCGACCGGCTCGGAGGTCAGCCGCTCGAATTCGCCATCGAATTGCGCCGAGCGATAAACATGGTAGCCCAAAACAGTGCTTGCGTCAGCCGCCGCCGCCCAGGTCAGTTCGACGGAAGTGCAGTTGCCCGTTGCCGCCACGTCTTGCGCCGGTGCTACGATTTGCGCCCGCAAAGTCGGGTCGCCAAGCAAACTGACGTGAGCGCCGCACTCGCCAAAGCTGCCAAAATAACCGGCATTGTCGCAGGCATTTTGCGTGGAAAGCGCCGTGTAGCCAAGTGTTTCGCCTGCGCCTAAATGGTGCGAAAACCAATGCGGTCTGCCTGCCCACGAGCAACTCAGGATGCCACCTTTCGAGGCTAAAGCGCTGGTCATGAACGGATTGGGCGAGTAATCCCAATCGCCGTGATAGCTGCCGAATATCATGGTGAAAACGGCATTGATGCTGTCCGTAGCGAAATTGGTGCTGCTGCCGACGCCGCTTGCACTGGTGTAAGTTCCGCCGCCGCAACCGTAGGCAAAGAGGAAACTCTTGCTGTCAGTGTCGGTAAAAAAATCACCTTCGGTCACGTTGTTGACGCCGACGAGCGGGTAGCCGTTGCGGTAGCCGTTGGCGGCAAAAGCCTCGCCGCCGAAGAAGCCGAAGTTGTCATCCACGAGGGCTTTGTTTTCGACAGTGTAGGTTTTCGAGCGCCAGTTGTGGTTCTTGTTCAGGTAGCGGCGGTAAAGTTCGGTGCGGGTCGTGCCCCAGGTGGCTTCGTCGAGGTTGGAAAAATCAACCCTGCCAACTGCCAGTTCGGTCTCGGTCGGGGCAGCGCTGGGGTCGAATTTGCCGTCGCCGGGCACGTTTTTGTTTTCCGGTCGGGCGGGGGTGGAATTGTTCACGGTGGCGTCGGGCCAAGCGAAGTTCACGTCGCCGTAATAAACATCGGCGGGCCAAGCCCCGGCATGCTCAGGATGCCCGTCCCAATTGGTGTTTCCAGAATACGGCACAGGAATATTTCCAAAAAGCAAGACCGAATTGATGTTCGGAAAATCGCCGGAATTGTAGTCCGCCACGATTTGATTTTTCACGTCGCTGACCGTCGCCCCGGCAGGCACGGAATGCCAAACGACCCGCCAGCCGTCGCCGATGAGGTCACGCCCCAGCCGGTCAAGCTCGTTTTCCAAAGGCTGCAAAAGTGCTTCCTCCACAAACGCCAGTAACGTGCCCCGCTGCTCGGTAAGCGGCGCTTCGATGGGCACGGTGACGTAGCCGTAAGCGTAGAGCCAACCATTGTTCAGCCGCTGAATTCCGTACTCGTACGTCTTGCCCACCTCGACCAGCGTATCCAGGTAGGAAGTGGCGGTGGACAAGCTGTCGGCAATCAAAACGTACCATTCGGCAGCATTTTTTTCCCGGCGAAAAAGCAGGATGGCATTGTTCCCGGCAGGCTGGTTCCAGGAAAGCTGGACTTGCGGCGGGCTGGTTTGAACCTGAACGGCGAGCGGCACGACGCCGTCGCTGGTGGGTTGCGCCCGCAGCAGGAGCGGTGCGGCAAAAAGGAAAAATAGAAAGAGATGCGTGATGGATGTTCTCATGAAAAAATGGATTTGAATGAAGCAGGAGCAGGGTAGCTCATGCGGAGGGAGACGTTTTCAGAGGGATTTTTTTTGCAAAAATCTTTCCCGAAAACGCCTCCCTCCACCTGGCTTTCACCTGCTCAATAAACTGGAACTAAATCTTTTTCGTCCACGACCATCGTCTTGGTCAAGGTATCATGCCAACCTCTGCCCGAAGCGCCGAGGAAGGAAAAAGCTTCGAAAGGAATGAGCCGGGCAAACGACCTGCCCAGGACAGTTGGAAATGCGACCGGCGAGCCGTCCATGTTCACCACTACCGTTTTCGTGATGAATTTTCCAATCGTTTTGCCATTGAAAATGGTCTCGGTGACGAGGTAGTAAAACACGTAAGCCAAGTAAAACATGAGGTTGACAATCATGCTGTTCTCATCTATCATGCCTGGAGAAGACATCATAAAAACAAAAATCAAAACCGCGACAAGGACAATGCAGACGTAGTCAATCAGGTAGTTGGCGAAGCGCTTGCCTTTGCTCGCTGGTACGAGGATTCGCTCGTTGGGTTCTGGTTGGTAGTCGAGAATCGGATTTTCCATTGGATTGAGTTTTAAGATTGGCGGGAGTTTCCCGCAAAGTGCGCAAAGGAGCGAGGGACGCAAAGAAAGAGTAGGTTTTGA
>CAZHLB010000362.1:0-6858 GCA_964533005.1 uncultured Saprospiraceae bacterium | reverse complement strand
CTGCCATTCCATCAAAAATCATGTAATCATTTAATCTTCAATCATTTAATCAAAACCTTGTGTGGCAAGCAGCGGCTTAAAATGTGATGACTACAAAGTGAGAATTTTCTTGACCAAACTCGCCTCCGATGGCTCATCCGGCACGGAAACAACCGTCACGCCTTGCGCCGTCAATGCCGCCGCCGTCGTGGAGCCAATCGCCACGACTTTCTGAAAATACATCAGCTTCTTTTTGGAGAAATAAGCCTTCACATTCAGCGGACTGGTGAAGACGAGGATGTCGAAATCAGGCAGGTCGAAGTCGGAGCGGGGGCGGTTGTCGTACACGACCAAATCTTCGGCAATGATTTGACTGTCAAGAATTTGACGGATGGAATGCTTGCTGTCTTTCGCCCTGGGAAACAGCACCCGCTGCCCACTCGCCACCTGCAAAAAGCCTTCTGCGGTAGCTTCGGGCTCGCCTTTGCCGGTGAAATCGGCGGGGCGGCAGGTTTTTTCCAAAGCCTCTGCCGTGCCTTGACCCATGGCTGCCAGGCGGATGCCTTCGGTTTTTGCCGGTGAAAATTGCTTGAAAAAATACCGGACACCCATGGCGCTGTAAAAGAAAATCCAGTCCACCGGCGGAAAATCGCCCACCGGCACCGGGTAAAATTGCACGAGCGACTCGCCCCGCACGGAAAAATCCGGCGCTGCCAACGCCTGCAACAGGTGGCTTTCCTCGCTCAATTCACGTGTGATAAATACTTTCCTCATTGCGGCAAAGTTAAGGACAACTGTTTTGGGGTTGGGGCTTTTTACTTTTGCCTTTCTTTTTGGCGAAGCGACATTTTTTAATTGTTTATTGGTTATTGGTGTTTGTTGACTGGGTACTGGTGATCGGGGCACTCCCAATCACCAATCACCAATCACCAATCACCATTCACCAATCACCAATTACCCGGCATGACATCCCTTTCAATAGAACTAAGTAAAACTATACCCGGACTTCGGAGTTTGCCCAAGCAACTGGTTTACGTGCTTCGGCTGTACCTGCTCGGCATTGTTTGCCTGACTGCTTTCCGACTCATCCTCTTGCTGCAAGAGTTTCACCAACTTTATTATTTGCCCAAAAAAGAAGGTACATGGCTGGTTTTCAAGGCTTTCCTGATGGGTTTTCGGTTTGACACGGTGGTGCTTGGCTACATTCTGACCTTGCCTTTTTTGCTGCTGGCTGCCGATGCGATTTGGGGTTGGAGCAGCAAATGGTTTTACCGGCTGGTGTTTTGGCTGCTGTCTTTGGGCTATGTGTTCGCCTTTTTTGTTTGCACGGCTGACCTGCCTTATTTCCACCATTTTTATACCCGCATCACGATGGCGGTGACGATTTCCACCAGCACTGACAGCTCCAATTTGTTGGGCGGAATGATTTTGAAAGAGTGGCGGTATTTGTGGCCCCTGGTTCCTTTCTTTTTGATTTCCTGGTTTTTCCTGGTCAAGCACAAACGACTGCTGAACAGCGTTTTGTATAAAAAAGACGGCGCTTCGCCGGGCTTTGCACTGCGATGGTTTTCGGTGTTTGGCTTGCTGCTTTTGATGGGGATTTGGGGGCGGCTTTCCTTTCAATCTCACCTCCAGGCAGGCACGGCTTATTTTTCAGACTATGGTTTTCCGAACATGCTCGCTCTCAGCCCGGTCTATACTTTTGGCTTGAGCTACGTCAATTCGCTCGACCCGGCGCATGAAAAAGCGCATTTCATGGGCGACGGCGTGGCGGTGCGGAAGGTGCAGGAATACCTGAAAATTCCCGCCCAGCAAGCTTTCGACTCGCCGATTGCCCGCCAAATTACTTTCCCCGCTCCCGACTCCCTCATACCTCCTACCTCCTACCTCAAACCTCCGAATGTAGTTTTCATCATCATGGAAAGCATGAGCGCCCAGAAAATGGGGCGCTACGGAAACGCTGAAAATCTGACCCCTTTCATGGACAGCCTGGCGACGCAGGGGTTGAGTTTCGACAGTGTTTTCACCTCTGGCATTCACACGTTTGCTGGAATTTACTCGACACTTTTTTCACAGCCGGTCATCAAGCGGCAGCATCCTTTGATGAAAATTGAGCCAAGTGCAGGCATCGGCAGCGCCTTGAAAAAGCATGATTACTCCACGATTTACTTCACGACCCACGACAAGAATTTTGACAACGTAGGCAATTTTTTGACTGCCAACGGCTTCGACCGCATCGTCTCGATGGATGATTATCCGAAGGAAAAAATCCTGAGCACCCTCGGCGTCTGCGACGACTATTTGTACGAACATGCCACTGGCGAACTGGACAAATTGGCGGGCGACGGCAAGCCATTTTTCGCCGCCATCATGACTGGCAGCGACCATGGGCCCTACATCACGCCTGATTATTTTAAGCCAAAACACAAGGACGCCATGCTCGCCGTCGTCGAATACGTGGACTGGTCGTTGCAAAAGTTTTTTCGGGAAGCTTCGCAAAAGGATTGGTTTGAAAACACGCTTTTTGTCATCGTCGCCGACCACGGCTCTTCGGTGGTGAAGCGTTATGACTTGCCGCTCAGCTACGTCCACACGCCGCTGATTTTTTATGCGCCGCACTTGCTCGGCGAGCCAAAATCCTTCAATCGCCTCGGCAGCCAGGTGGACATTTTTCCAACAACGATGGGCATTTTGAAACTTCCTTACGTCAATAATTCCTTCGGCATTGACCTGTTCCGGGAGCAGCGGCGCTTCGTGCTGTGCAATGCCGACGACAAGTTTGCCGTGGCGAACACTGAGTATATTTATGTGTCGAGGGACAACGGCGTCGAGTCGCTATACCGCTATCGCACCAATGATTTGAAGGATTATTTGCGGGAAAAACCTGAGTTAGTGGAGGAGATGAAGGAATATGGCGAGAGCGTTTTACAGGCGGGGCAGTGGTTGCGGAAGAACGGGAAAATCGGCGAGCAATAGGCGAGTAGGCAGTAAAAAAGCCTCCATTACAATGATTCGGTCGAATATGCGGGCAATATGCGTCTGCATTATTTCGGTAAAAAATATTACGAAGCAGCATTCGGCGAATGCCTGGAAGATTTAAAAAATGACCCAATGCTTCCATTTGAGTTCAACGGATTGGGCAGCGCCGACACGCTATTTTTTAACGGCGAGCATTATTTCCTGCCGCTCGGTCAAGACACCATTCGCTTTTTTCAGGCGGCAATACCAGGCTTTCAATGGTTGATTTCAGTCGCAAATGGCGACGCCGATGGCTTCCGGCTGACATGCGAAAGCGTGGCAGAAATGGAATTTCTCGGCTTCACCGAAAGTGTGAAAACATATTCCGTGCAAGCGGTAAAAAATGGCAATCCAATTAATCATGCGCTCAATAATTTCAATTTTGAATTATCGAAAAGCGCCGGTTTTAAACAGTTTTTTCCTTTTCAATGGTTTGCACAATTGCCACCTGCCGGGGAATTGCATATTTGGAATATTGCCGGTTTCGACAATGGCATCGAATATACATTTCAAAATCATGCGGACGCCTATTTTGACCATTATCAGGTGGGCGACGTATTCAAGTGGCGGTCTTCGGATGTGTATGTTATTTTCCGAGACACAATTGGAGGAAATCGATTTTGGCAAGGCTCAATTACCTGGGTAGAAATATCGGATAGCCTGGTGGAAATTAAATTCGACAGGATAAACTATGCCGATTATTTTCTGCAAAATTCAACGGCTCACAACATTTCGATATGGCAATCCAACAACTTGCCGGAACAACACGACATAAGATATTATCGAAGGGTTTTTAATAGCTCTACAAAATATCAAAATTTCGTCCCGAGAACCAACGGTATCGAGTATTTATTTATTCACCAACCTCATTTTCAAAACGATGAGATAATTGAATATCAAGGCAATTTACCCTTGTGGTTACAAGGAACGCCTGATTCGTGTTGGATACCTCATGATTTGGCGATTGACGGCGGTTGCCAGGATATTTTTATGAAAGCAGGAGTGGGAATTGTTCATAGATATAGGTGTCCTGTTTTTTCGGCTCCATTGACGGAGGAGCTTATTTGCCTAACCCGGAACGGAATATCGGATGGAATAGATTGCAGTCCGTTCTGGGTTCACACTGCCGCAAGGGAATCTTTTTCTACCGGTATTGAATTTTCTGTCTTTCCCAACCCAGTCAAAAATGAGCTAACCATCCGCACGAGTGGCTTGCCCGAGGGCGCCGAACCTGCCCGTCTGACGGTGCTTCAACCAACCGGCGCAGCCTTATTTTTTCAAGACTTTTCAGGCGAGGAAACCCAAATTCCGACCAACCAATTGTCACCGGGCATTTACTTTTTGCAAATCGAAAAAGCAGGTCAGACGGCATGGTTGAAGTTCCTCAAGCAGTGAACTTTCCACCTTGTTGGGCTTTTACCCAGGCATGTTTCAGGCGCTGCATGCCTGAAATTCATGCTGGCTCAAATGCTAAATTTCATCCACCACCTTCGGGAAAAGCTGCAACTTCCATTGCCTGGTCTCCAGGCGCAACTCAAAATGGCGCACACTATCCGCCACTTCCACCGGGAAACCCCGGCGGAGGCGAGACCTGCGGGTGTGCTCGCTGTTTTGTTTCCAAAAAATGAAGAATGGCACGTCATCTTCATCGAGCGACCGAAGAATGACAACGACCGGCACGGCGGGCAAATCAGCTTCCCCGGCGGCAAATATGAATTGGAAGACGCCTCCATGCTCGACACTGCCCTGCGGGAAACGGAGGAGGAAATCGGCGTTCCCCGCTCGCAGGTTCAGGTGCTCGGCAGCTTGACCAGCCTGTACATTCCGGTCAGCAATTTTCACGTGCATCCTTTTGTCGGCTACTTGGAAAACCCGCCTAACTATGTTTTGCAGGAGGAAGAAGTGGGCGGCGTGGTGGAAGTGCCGATGTCTTATTTTAAAAATCCAGACATCCGCCGGGAGAAGAACATGCGGGTCAGCCAGTTGCTCACTTTGAATAATGTGCCCTATTTCGAGGTGAAAGGCAGGGTGCTTTGGGGCGCTACTGCGATGATGATGAGCGAGTTATTGGAGGTGATGAATTGTTAATTGCTGATTGTTAATTGATGGCTTTATCGCCATCAATTAACAATCAGCAATTAACAATTCACAACGACACCCCTCGTTTCCACGGAATAAAATCATCCTGCCCCAGCCGCACGGCATGAGGAATTACCTCGCCACTCGCCACCCGGATTATCAATTCCAGCAATTCTTCCCCCTTTTTTTCAATGGTGCTTTCTCCGGTGATAATGTCGCCTGCGTTGAGGTCGAGAATGTCGCCCATGCGCCGGAACAGGTCGTTGTTCGTGGAAAATTTGATGACCGGCACGATGGGATTGCCCGTCGGCGTGCCCAATCCGGTGGTGAAAACGATGACGTTTGCGCCGCTGCCAGCCAGGGCGGTCAACGCTTCCACGTCGTTGCCGGGGGTGCAAAGCAAAGCCAGACCGGGTTGCGCCGCTTGTTCCGTGTAATTCAAAACATCGGCGACGGGGGCGGAACCGCCTTTGCGGGCAGCGCCTGCCGATTTGATGGCGTCGGTAATCAAGCCGTCCCGAATATTTCCGGGCGATGGGTTGGTCTTGAAACCGCTGCCAACTGCCTCCGCCTGAGCATTGTAGTCGTGCATAAGCCGGGCAAATTTTTCACCCAAATCCGCTGACGCACAACGGTTTATCAAGGCTTGCTCCACGCCGCACAATTCTGGAAATTCCGGCAGCAGCGACTTGCCGCCGAGCGCCACGAGCAGGTCGGAGGCATGACCCAAAGCCGGATTTGCCGACAAACCGGAAAAGCCATCTGAGCCGCCGCACTTCAATCCGAGCGTCAATTTGCTCAAAGGCGCAGGCTGCCGCACGGCTTCATTTGCTTCTGCCATGCCAATGAAAGTCAGCTTCACCGCCTCCTCGATGAGCGCCCGCTCGGAGCGGCTTTTTTGTTGTTCCAAAATGAAAAGCGGCTTGCTGAAATGCGGGTCGAACTCAGCGATGGCTTCCTGCAAAATGCTCGCTTGCGAATGCTGGCAACCGAGGCTGAGGACAGTCGCTCCCGCCACATTTGGATTCACGATGTAGCCTGCGAGCAAGCG
Organism: uncultured Saprospiraceae bacterium; assembly: GCA_964533005.1. GTDB lineage: Bacteria > Bacteroidota > Bacteroidia > Chitinophagales > Saprospiraceae > UBA6168. Next base: position 731 of record CAZHLB010000362.1, on the reverse strand, counting down.
GCAAAGCGCATCGCTGTCTTGCCGGTTGCAGCCGCAGCCACCGTCGTGCAGAAGGAATTTCACGCCGTCCACGTTGGGGAAAATCCGGCGGCGGCGCAGGTCTTCCTGGCTTCTCAAAATGTTGATTTTCAGCAGTTCATCCTTGCCTGCGCCTGCCTGCCAAGCCTTCGCCAACGCCTGCACATCCACGCTGAAATCTTTTTCAGTGGCATAACCAAGCGGTTCGAGCAATGCCTCCCGAAGCACCTGCACGTTGCGGTTTTCGCAGAAAACGAGCGGCACGATGAGCCAATAATTTGCCGTTCCCACGCTGCCATTTGCCCGGTGAAAACCTTGAAAAGTGCTGTTTTGCCACTTCGCCACTTCCGGCGGTTGCCATGAGTAGCCGTTGCGTCGGGCGGCATCGAAGGCGGCGGAGGCGTGCTCCAAATTGTGTGTGAAGACCCACCCGCCTTGCTCGATGGGTTGCGTCGCCTTGCCCACCAGGACGCCGTACATGATTGCCGGGTCGCCTGGCTGCAAAGGTTTTGTGGCGAATTTGTGTTTGGCAGGCACGTCTTCCCGCAGGGTGACGAGGCTGCCGTTGACGGGAAAAATTTGCCCTTTTTGCAGCGGCTGCAAGGCAGTGACGAGGTTGTCGGATGGATGAATTTGAAGGATTGGCATGGTTAGAAAACATTAGGAGAGCGTTGGTTTTTGAGAAAAATTTTTCTCAAAAACCAACGCTCTCC
>CAZHLB010000361.1:0-6877 GCA_964533005.1 uncultured Saprospiraceae bacterium | reverse complement strand
CAGAGATGTCATCTGAAAAAAAAATTTTTTTCAGATGACATCTCTGCGCAGCCGATTTCCAGGTGACACCTTTAGGCTCGAACCTTTTGCCATGCGCCCAATCCTACTTTCCTTTTTTCTCCTCTCCTTTTTGTCAATCACAATTTGCCAGGTGCAACAAATCAGCCTGAAAGACGGCAGCATTCTAAAAGGCAAAATCGAAGCCGTCACCGCCGACAGCACGGTGAAAATTCGCCTGCAAGACAGTTCCATGCTGGAAATCCCACTTGGGTTGGTTTGGCAAGTGAGCAGAAACCGGAAGGATTATTTGTTCCTGAGCGGCAGCAAAGTGCTGAACCGGGGCAGGTACACTTCCGTAGCCGTTCACACTTTGTCTGCCCAAAAATATTCGGACGAAGGCGACGATGAATTGCGCTGGGGCATGGGATTTCATTTTTCTTTTGGCTATCAATTCAGCCCTGCCTTGGCGTTGGGCGGCGGCTTCGGAGTTGACCTTCCCGACCAATTTTACACGCCCATTTTTGCGGAAGCGAAAGGCATTTTTGTCAAAAAAACAGCGACATTCAAAGCTGTGAGACCGAAGCAGAATCTCCGTTGGATGGGCGGGTATTTTGAATTTGAACCCGATGCGGCTGATGCTTTGAACCGCCCCCAAACCATTCAAAGAAAGCAAAAAATTGCCTTTTGTTACTCGTTGCAAGCGGGCTTTTACTTTCCCTGGAAAGAAGTCTTCGACGGCAGCGATTTCGTCAGCACCAACCCTGGGCTGATGATTTACCCAGCGCTCGGTTTTGCTTTTCCTTCCTTCTCCGGCACGGCTTTTCAAATTGATTTTGGCTACAAATTTCAGCGGCATACCGCCACCTCCTCCTTTCCTTGGAATTCCTACCAAATCGTGGAAACCATCCACCTGAACAGTTTCGCCATGCGGGCAGGCTGGTCGTTTTGACTTCCGTGCCGCCAAACTCCAGTTTGGCGGGGGCTCGCTTCGCCAAACTGGAGTTTGGCGACACGGCAAGCGAATTTTCGCCGGAAATTTTCACCGGAAAGTCCTTTGCCTATATTTGCGCCCCGTCTCGAAAAGCCATCTAACCATCCAGCCATTTATCCATGAAATTCCTCGTTTGCGTCAGCAAAACCCCCGACACGACTGCTAAAATTTCCTTCAACCAGGAAGGCACAGAGTTCAATCCTGCCGGTGTCACCTTCATTATGAATCCTTACGACGAGTGGTACGCCCTCGTCCGGGCGCTCGAACTTGCCGAGGCGCAACCGGGTAGCACAGTTACGCTCGTTCACGTGGGCGACGCTTCTGCCGACCAGATTTTGCGCAAGGGTTTGGCAATCGGCGCAACCGACGCCGTGCGCATCAATGCCGAGCCTAAAAGCTCGCTTTACGTTGCCAAACAAATAGCCGAATACGCCAAAAGCGAAAATTTCGACCTCGTTTTTTGCGGCAAGGAAAGCATTGATTTCAACGCCAGCGAAGTCGGCGGAATGCTCGCTGAACTGCTCGACCTGCCTTTCATTTCCTACGCCAGCAAGCTGGAACTCAGCGGAAATACTGCCACCATCGAGCGAGACATCGAAGGCGGCATCGAGATTTGCCAGGTGCAAACGCCACTCGTGGTCAGTTCCGCCAAAGGCATGGCAGAGCAACGCATCCCGAACATGATGGGCATTATGAAAGCCAAATCGAAGCCCTTCAAAGTGGTCGAGCCAGTCGCCTTCCCCGACCTGGCGACCCCGGTGCGTTACACTTTGCCCAAACCCAAATCCGGCGTCAAACTCCTCGACCCCAACAACATGGACGAGTTGGTGCGCTTGCTGCACGAAGAAGCCAAAGTCATTTAATCAGGGATGAGGGATGAGGGATGAGGGATGAATTTTCGCCCTCTCATCCTTCATCCCTCATCCCTCATCCCTATCAAAAATGGTTTTAGTTTTTGCGGAAACGACGAAAGGTCAATTCAAAAAAGCCGCTTTCGAGGCGGTGACGTTTGGGCATAAAACTGCCCAGGCGCTTGGAAGTCAATGCGTTGCGCTCACGCTGGGGGCGGTGGAAAATGCCGGTCAGCTTGGAAAATATGGCGCAGCCAAAGTCTATAACGTGCCCGATGAGCGGCTGAACGGGTTCGATAGCCAGGTTTTTACGGCGGTGATTGGGCAGGCGGCGCAGCAGTTGGGAGCGAAAGTGGTCGTGGTCAGCCACACCTCGACGGGCAAGGCGCTGGTCGGCAGGCTGGCGGCAAGGCTGAATGCTGGTTCTGTTGCAGGCGTGAAAAATGTGCCTGCGGTGGACGGCGGCTTCCGGGTTTCCAAGTCGGTTTATTCCGGCAAAGCCATTGCCGAGTACCAAGTGAATTCGGAGGTGAAAGTGCTTTCACTGATGGGCAATGAAGTCAAACCGGAGGTGGTTGGCAGCGACGTTGCGGTTGAAAATCTGACCATCGAAGTGCCTGCGCCAAAGGTGAAAGTCTTGGAAGTCAAGCGCCAAGAAGGCACTGTTCCGCTGCCCGAAGCGGAAATTGTCGTCTCCGGCGGCAGGGGTTTGAAGGGGCCCGAAAACTGGGGCGTCGTCGAAGATTTGGCTGCTGCGCTGGGCGCAACGACTGCCTGTTCCCGCCCCGTCGCCGACGCAGGTTGGCGACCTCATCACGAGCACGTTGGACAGACGGGCATTGCCATCCGCCCGAATTTGTACGTGGCGCTCGGCATCTCCGGCGCCATCCAGCACCTCGCCGGGGTGAATAGCTCGAAGGTTATCGTCGTGATAAATAAAGATGCGGAAGCGCCATTTTTTAAGGCTGCCGACTACGGCGTGGTGGGCGATGCACTTGAAATTGCGCCGAGGCTGACGGAGGCGGTGAAGAAATTCAAGGAGGGGCATTGAGGGCAAGAAATGTCATTTTTTGAAAAAATGATATTTCTGAGCTTGCCGAAAATGAGACCTGTTAGCACTTGAAGTGCTAACAGGTCTTTTCTTTTTGAAATAATTGATTTACAAGAGTTTGCCTTCAACAATGAAATAATAATCCAGCCTCGTGAAAGAATAATCCAGTCTTTTTTTCCTGCTTGAAAAGATAGTCCAGCCTTTTGAAAGAATGAGGATGGCGCTCCGTCGCATCCTGCCCTAACCTTTGTCCTCGTCGCCGGGAGCGGTTGAAATTTCCAGCTTGCTCCCGGTGCAATGCAAACCTCCTTTTTCATCAAACTTCTTTCAGCCATGAAGACAAGCATTTTCATCCTCCTGTTTTCCCTGCTTTTCGCCGCCGGAATGCAGGCGCAAAACACCCTCCGCATGAACGCCAACCAGCGCCTCGACAAAGGGCAAAAAATCGAAGTCGCAGGCAAAGGCAAACTCATCCTCCAGACCGACGGCAACCTGGCGGCTTACGACGCCGCTAACCAGCACAAGTGGTCAACCGGCACTGCCGGCAAAGCCGTCACCCACGTCATCATGCAAACGGACGGCAACCTGGTCATTTACAATAACTCGACCGCCGTCTGGGCTTCGGACACCTGGAACGTGGCGAACGGCGGCTATTTTGAAATTGACCCAGCGACCTGGACGGTCAGGATTTACAAGGCAAACGGCACGGTGGCGAAGGAATTTGCAGGAAACGTCGTGGTCGTGATGAGCGAATCAACCACCATCACCGGGAACCCAACTAACACCAGTTCCAACCCGACCTCCGGCAGCGGCACTGCCCTGAAATTTCCCCGGCAGCAAAATTGGGAGGCGAAGTTTTGCCAGGCTTACGGCATGGCGGGCGGGGTTGCCAATTATTCAGGTTTGACGCCATTCCAACAGGCAATCGGCTCGCTGGGGCTGGATGCAGCCGAGGCATATTTTGCGGCGAAAGGAATGCCCAACCTCTCCCCGCAGCAGGCAATCGAAAGGCTGAATTATTCACTGGACAAGAAAGACTTAGACGGCGTGGTGGGCTTGCTCGGAATTATCATCATTGACAAACTCAAGCAAAACAAGAACGACGCTCAAAGCAATGCCCTGCGGGAGTGGGCGGTGCAAGTCTATCGCCAAATGAAAGTGGACGCCGCCCTGGGAACTTTGAAAGAATACAATACCTGGAAAGCCAATCCCTGCGCCTATTCGGCGACAGGTTATGAAAAACCGCAGGACTGTTTGACCGGAAAGAACCCCTACCATTTAATGTGGAAGACCAGCAAGCCGCCCTCCAACTTGCTCGCAAAAGCCGGGCTGACGTATGCCGCCGGCAACACAAACACCATCGTGCAGGGCGTCTCCGGCGCAATGGGCGGCATCGGCTTGGTGTCAGCCTTTGCAGCAACTTCGTCTGGGTTGGGAATATCAACGGGGGTGGCGGCGCTTGCCCTCAACAACTCGCCCATGATATGCACCAGTTTGTTTTCCGCATTCGGCGGGCAGACCGCCGCCGGTTCTGCTTCGGCTGCTATCGGCGCTACAAGTTGGGCAGGCGTGGTGGCGGGCCCTGCGGCAATTATCGTGGCGGGCGCAACGATTGGCTTGGCGCAAGGAATAGCGGTTGTAGAAGGCGAACAGGCAGAATGGAAACTCAAGCAAGCCATCCGGGTAGCCATGTCGGAAAACATCAACATGGCAAACGTCGCCGCCGACCAAAACACGGGTTCGCTGTTTATGATTGGTTTGGTCAAATCGGCGCAAAACGGTTGGAAAGCGCCGTCGCTCGAAATCGAAGGCGAAGTCACCTTCTTCTGCGAGGCAGGCTACGTCAGCAAATTCTACCTGACTTACACGCTGAACGGTCAACCTAAGTCCTTCTCTACCAACGACATGAGCACCGGCTTCTGGCAAAAATTCACCATCCCCGCCGCCGCCAAAAACATCGAAGTACGAGGTGTGATGATTTCCGCAGGCGAGCACCAGGTGTTCAAAGAAACCCTCCAGCGACCCTCCTACGTGTGTTACAAAACCTACGGCACCATTTTCCAGCAAGCCTGGAACAACGACTGGCCCCTGAGTGTCAGCGGCGAAGTGTCGAGCACGGCGGGGACGATAAAATTCATTCACGGCGCAGGTTTCGTTGCCAACTGGCTCATCAGCTACGACCTGCCGGGCAAGCCGGCAAACACCATCAATCCCACCGGCACCACGCTTGGCTGGACTAAAACCTACAGCATCCCCCTGGAAGCAACCAACGTAGGCATTCTTGTGCAGGGCGGAACCGGGCTTGCCTGGGAACCCTGGCGCAATACTTACTTTATGATTTATCCCACTGCGCCCAACCTCTGCATCAAAATCTACGGCACCTCGCTCGACCAGAAATGGAATAGCGACTGCAACTGATTGGTGATGGGTGATTGGTGATGGGTGATGGGTGATTAGTGATTGGTGATTGGTGATTGGGCAACCCAATCACCAATCACTAATCACCCATCACCAATCACCAGTCACTTCGAGCGGCGGGTTTTGAGCCCCTGCCGACGTGATGCCAATTCTCCAACATGTTTCCCATATTTGCGATGAAAAGTCCTCGCCCGCTTTTCATCCGCCATGAGAGAAAACGAACACTACCTTCCAAAACAACTCTGCGTATTGCTGCTCCTGGCAGCGACCTTCCTTCAACTTGCCGCTCAAAATCCCCGGGTCGAATACCTCACCATTGCCGACGGCTTGTCGCAAGGCATGATTTACGACATCAAGCAGACCGACGACGGCTTCCTCTGGTTCGCCACCAAAGACGGGCTGAACCGCTACGACGGGTACCATTTCGAGGTGTTTACGAACGACCCATTCAACCCGTTTTCCATTGCTGGCAACGATATTTTCGGCATGTTTGAAGACAGCCGGGGCAACCTCTGGCTTTCTCTTTACGGCAAAGGAGTTGATGTGCTGGAAAAAAACTCCGGCAGGTTTCTGCACCTGCCGTCCTTCCTGGTCGAGGGCGAACCCTGGATTCCAGGCGCTGTCGCAGAGACGCCAGACGGGACAATTTGGGCATGTACGGCAAACGGCTTGCTGCGCCTGCGTTGGAAAAACCCCGGAAAAGTGGACTTAAACAATTCTGACTTGCAGGCATCCCTGTCAGTGGAAGTAGCAAGCAGGGGAAAAGTACCCGGCAAGACTGCATTTTTTGACCTTGAAGCCAACCCCGACGGCTCGCTCATCATTTCCAGCGTGGATGACGGGATTTACAAATTCACACCCGCCGACGGGCAATTGAGACTGCTCCTGCCCACCCCAGCTTTGCAACTGCCCCTTTGGAAGAGCATTCCGGGCAGGGTGTGGACGGCGTTCAACGGAAAAGCTTTCGTGGTGGAAAACGGCGGCAACGCCCGTGAAATCTCGCTTGGAAATATCCCGGAGGATAGAAAATTGACCCGAATATTCAATGACGGCAGGGGCAATCTGATGTGGGTTTCGACTTCCTATACCCATGGCAGCCAATTTTTTTCCGCCCCGGAAGAGGAAGTAATGCGCAGCGGCTCCGCCAGGCAACCGGCTTTGATTTATTCCAATAACACGTACTCGCCCTGGTCGGAAATAGACCGCTCCGGCAACCTGTGGATAAGCACAAACGGCTATGGGCTACAAAAAATCAATTTGTCACCCCTGCCTTTTCAGCATTTACTGGCGGGAAGAAGCATCCTGGATTTGTTAATTGGCGACGAGATTTATTTCACCATTTTCGCCAGAGGCGGTTGCGAAAGGCTGGATGAAGGCGCTAATCTTCGTCAACCAACCTTCGACTTTCCACCGGATAGTTGGGTGTACAATATTTGCTATGCAAAAAAAAGCGCCACCTGGTATTTTACAGGCACTTCCGACCCTGACCAGTTTTTCCTCGGCATCAAAAAAGGCTCGAAAACGGAGTTGCGAAGCATACAGCCGGTCAACCAATATTCTCCCTTG
>CAZHLB010000360.1:688-6879 GCA_964533005.1 uncultured Saprospiraceae bacterium | reverse complement strand
CAAAAGTGAAGGAAAAAGTGGCGGAAGGAAAAAGCTCCAACCCTACTTTTTCCTTCTTTACTTTTGACTTCACTTTTGACTTTTGACTTTTCCCTTTTTACTTCTTCATGAAAAACATCCGCAATTTCTGCGTCATCGCACATATTGACCACGGCAAAAGCACCTTGTCCGATCGCCTTTTGGAAGTCACCAAGACCATTTCCGAACGAGACATGAAAGCCCAGGCACTCGACGACATGGACTTGGAACGAGAGCGGGGCATCACCATCAAGAGCCACGCCATCCAGATGTATTACACTCATTCGGACGGCGAACGGTACACTTTGAACCTCATTGATACTCCGGGTCACGTGGATTTCAGCTACGAAGTGAGCCGCTCCATCGCCGCCTGCGAAGGGGCGCTGCTGCTGGTGGACGCTACGCAAGGTATTCAGGCACAAACGATTAGCAATCTCTACCTCGCCATCGAGCACGACCTGACCATCATCCCGATTGCCAATAAAATTGACATGCCCAACGCCCAGGTGGACGAGACCATTGACCAGATTGTGGAACTCATCGGCTGCAAAAAGGAAGACATCATCCTCGCCAGCGGCAAGACGGGAGAAGGCATCGAGAATGTGCTGACCGGCATCGTCGAGCGCATTCCCGCTCCGACGGGCGACCCGGAAGCACCGTTGCAAGCGTTGGTTTTCGACTCTGTTTTCAACCAATTCCGGGGCGTCATCGCCTATTTCAAAATCGTGAACGGCACGCTGCGCAAGGGCGATAAAGTGCGCTTTTTTTATGCCGAGAAAGAATACAATACCGACGAGGTGGGCATCCTGCAAATGGACATGATACCCAAACCGGAGATGCGGGCGGGCGACGTGGGCTACATCATCACCGGCATCAAAGTCTCCAAAGAAATCAAAGTGGGCGACACCATCACGCACGTCGCCAGACCTTGCCACGAAGCCATCCGGGGTTTCGAGGACGTGAAGCCGATGGTCTTCGCAGGCATCTTTCCTATTGAAAATGAGGACTTTGAAGACTTGCGGGAGAGCCTGGAAAAACTGCAACTGAACGATAGCGCCTTGGTTTTCGAGCCGGAAACTTCGGCGGCGCTCGGCTTCGGTTTTCGCTGCGGCTTCCTCGGAATGTTGCACCTCGAAATTGTACAGGAACGCCTCAGCCGGGAATTCGACATGGAAGTTATCACGACCATCCCCAACGTTTCCTACGTGGCGCACACAACCAGCGGCGAAGAATTCACCTTGCGCACTCCCTCTGATTTCCCCGACCCAACCCACCTGGATTTTGTGGAAGAACCTTATATCCAGGCGCAAATCATCACCAAACCGGACTACATCGGCGCCATCATGACGCTTTGCCTCGACAAGCGAGGCATATTCATCCGCCAGATTTTTCTGACGCCGAACCGGGTGGAAATGATTTTTGAAATGCCGCTTGGCGAAATCGTCTTCGATTTTTACGACCGGCTCAAGTCCATTTCTCGTGGCTACGCCAGCTTCGATTACCACCCCATCGGCGTCCGCCAAAGCGACCTCGTCAAGGTGGACATCAGGCTCAACAGCGAAAGTGTGGACGCCCTCAGCGCCCTCGTTCACAAAGACAAAGCGCAGAGTTTCGGCAGGCGCATCTGCGAAAAACTCAAGGAATTGCTGCCCCGCCAGCAGTTCGTCATTGCCATCCAGGCAGCCATCGGCGGCAAAATCATCGCACGGGAAACCATCAGCGCCATGCGCAAAGACGTGACCGCCAAATGTTACGGCGGCGACATCAGCCGGAAGCGGAAACTATTGGAAAAGCAGAAAAAGGGGAAGAAGAAGATGCGGCAGATTGGCAACGTCGAGGTGCCGCAGAAGGCGTTTATTGAGGTGCTTAAACTGGATTGAAAATTCATTCCATCAAGTCATACTTTGCCAATGTCATGTCCGTTTTTTCGAGCAAAAAATCAATCAACTGCTTGTTTTGAGCTTCAGATTGAAACCCTTGAAAACCATCCCATCGGGAAGACCACCTGAAGCCGTTTTGGAATTGAAGGACATAATGCGGATGAAAGACAATGTTCCCATTCGGCGCTTTGAAATGGCTGACTTCAGCTATGATTGCTAAATCTTGATAGGCAAATTCCTTTTTGCCCAAACTAAAAACCGGGTTTAAAACCAATTTATCTTTCTGAAAATAGGCGTATGAGTCTGCCATGAAAAGTGCAATAACAGCACCGATAATAAAAGCGCCTAACGTTATCCAACGCAATGCTTTCCACCAATCAAAGCCAATATGGTATTTCAGATTATAGTATGCCCGATACTCGTCAGCATCAGATTTCCAATGCCTGTCCACAATCTTGTTGAACGTCCCGGTATAAAATAAAGCTCCGATAAAAAATCCAGGAAGCATCCACATCCCAAATTCAGGCTTTATAAAAATGCCTTCCTGCTTGAAAACCAGGAATCGAAGTTCAGATATAAAATGGAGCATAAAGCCAATCACCGCAGTATATCCTATGAGAAAAAGAAAGGCAATTGGAATCATTACCAAGTCGAATTTTCGGTATTTTTTCGACAGGGTATTGATATTTTTTTCAGCTGAGTATTTGGCATTTTTTTCTGGAAAAACATACCTAAAAACAGCAAAAAGAACCAGAATGAAAGCGACTATAATCCAACTTGAGCCCATGTGTTTAATTTGAGAAGTTAATTGTGTTTTGAAAAATCAAGCGACGGCAAAGCCAGTATATGGTCTCATTTCCTTGTGATGAAATCCCAGCACAATATCGGAAGGCGGTATGCCTCTCTTGACCAATTCTTCTGCAACAAGCTCCTCTGTATTATTGACTTGCAACCATATTTTGCCATCCTTGATGTCAAAATGCAGAGGGCAATAATGTGAAAAGCGGTCATCGCTCCAACCTACACGGACAAGTTGATAATGATGATTTTCCTTATCAACCACTATTTCAGTTTCTAAACCAGACTTATCTCGTGAATACATGTCTTCGGCATATTCATGCAGGTAGTCCAGTATCGTTTTTTGGTATTTTTTTATCTTATCCATTGTTCAACAGATTTATTGTTCGGATTGAACACCAACAGCTTAACGTGATGCCGTTCAAGTACCTCTTGAATGAAAGAGAGTGTAAAAAATTCATCGAAAACTCGCTTCGGAATGGCAAGGAAAAGAATTCTATCCGGTTCCTGTTTTTCTAATGCCATTTCGTACGTGTTGAAAGTGCCTAATGCACGATGAAATTCATACGTTAAAGAACTTTGGATGAAGCTTTTGATTTCCACCACAATCTTTTGGTTATCCTTGCTTGCCGCAATCAACTTCTCTGCACCGTAGTCTATGTCAAAAGCAACACCCTCCAATCGAATTTTGTAAGGGTCATGCGTAATAATCCAGCCATCTTTTTCAAGTGCCTCCCTAACGTGTTTGTGAAATAAGTCTTTAGCCATTTGATGCTCGATTTTCTGCCCAAGTCGGACAATTTTAACACCGGATATTAAATTTGGACAACTTCGACAGGCAAAAAGCCGGACAAATTTAACATCCAATATTAAATCTGTCCGGCTTCGAGTGAGAGGGTGAGAGGGTGAGAGAGTGAGACCCTCTCACCCTCTCACCCTCTCACCTCTCTAATTAAATTACTGCCCCTCCGCCGGGTCAGGCTTCAAAGTAAACACCCGCTCCACCGGGTTCAACGGCGTCTCGATGGTCGTCCCTTCCCGGTCAATCAACGTCAGTTTGATTTTGTTGTCGCCCATCGGTAGCCCTTCGATGTAGTACGGTTGCCACTTGTCCACCAGGAAAGTCGTGTCGCTGTTCACCTCCACTTTCACCGTGTATTTTCCCAAGCCAAGTTCGGCGTTGGCAAGGTAAAAATCGAGCATCACCTTGTCGGTTTCCGCTTTGCCGACGTAAGCGCCTTTTGGACGGCTGTAAAACAGCATCGGGTCTTTCACGTCCTCGGTTTTGGTGAAGCCGCCGTTTTTAACAGAGACTTTTTGCACCCTGCTTGCCGCTTTGTGCTTGAGGCTTTCGTGATAGCTGCGGCTCAGGAACGAGCAGATGAAGTGGTCGCCGTCGGCAATTTTATGGTCGAAAACGGGGACGTACTTTGCCACGTAAGGCGAGTCGTCCACGATGAGGTGGATGTGTTGCCCTTCTTTCGAGTTGGCGCACATTTTCTGCGGGGCGTCAGGGGTTTGCTCGCCGAGTTTGTAGTTCGTGCCGCCGATGGAGTAGGTGAATTTTCCGCCCTTGTAATCCATGCTTTTGATGGCTGCGTCGGGGAAGTTCACCGACTCGGTGAATGGCGTCAGCGTGTAAACATTTTTTGCGGGCGGGGCTTGCGAGGTGGTGTCGGTGGTCGTCGTGCCGCCGTCGGTTTTGTCTTCGCCGCCACCGCAGGCGACGAATAATTGAAGGGTCAAAAAGCAAATCGAGGAAAAAAGTAGAAGCCTTTTCATGGTCGAAAACTGGTTTGAATTGTTGAATGAATTTTGAATTAGGATGTGCAGGATAAGCAAGGATATTAAGGATTGAAGCGGGTACGTCTGAATCCTTAACATCCTTGCCCATCCTGCACATCCTAATTCAAACATCATTTTATGAAGGTAGAACTGCAAGTTGAAGGCATGGACTGCGCCTCTTGCGCAGCCAATATAACCACGTTTCTGAAGCGCAAAGGTTTAACCAACGTGGACGTGAATTTTAGCACCGGCGAGGTGCGCTACGAACTGCCCCACCACGGAGCGGAGGTGACTTTGGAGGAAGTAAAATCGGGCATCAACAAGCTCGGCTACACCGTGAAAGGCGACCAGGCTGAGCCATTTTGGACGCTAAACAAGAAGCTGGTTATCGCCGCCATCTTCACCGCTCCGCTTTTGCTGGCGCACTTTTTCAGCATGGCGGGGCTGCATTTTCTGGAAAATCATTGGGTGCAATTCGCCCTCTGCTTGCCGGTGTATGCCATCGGATTTTTCCATTTCGGCAGCACCAGCCTCGGCGCTTTGCGCAACCGGACGACGCACATGGACGTGCTGATTTTCGTGGGAAGCACGGCGGCGTTCATTTACAGCATCATCGGTGCGGCGCAGGGCAACCACGATTACATCTTTTTCGAGACTAGCGCCAGTATCATCACCCTCGTCTTGCTCGGCAACTTTTTGGAAAAAAGAGCGGTGAAACAAACCACCTCTGCCATCGGCGAACTCACCCGCCTGCAAGTCGAAACCGCCCGTAAAATCATGCCCTCCGGCACGGTCGTCACCATCGAAGTCGAAGAAATCATGCCCGGCGACCAACTCCAGGTCAACGAAGGCGACAAAATCCCCGTGGACGGGACGGTGCTTTCCGGTAGCGCCGACGTGGACGAGTCCATGCTCACCGGCGAGAGTTTGCCCGTCGGCAAACTCGAAAACGACCCGGTCATCGGCGGCAGCATCGTCACGCATGGCAACCTGACCATCGCCGCAACGGCAGCCAGCCGGGACACGGTGCTTGCCAAAATGATTGAATTGGTGAAAACCGCCCAGCAAAACAAGCCTGACATTCAACGACTTGCGGATAAAATCAGCGCCGTTTTTGTGCCGGTGGTGCTGGCGATTTCTGCGCTGACCCTGGTGCTTTCTTGGGGCGTTTTCGACGTGCCTTTCCAAAAATCGTTGATGAACAGCATCGCCGTTTTGGTGATTTCCTGCCCCTGCGCCATGGGCTTGGCCACGCCGACTGCCGTGATGGTGGGTGTGGGCAGGCTGGCGAAAAATGGCATTTTGGTGAAAGGAGCGCAAACGATAGAGGTCTTTGCAGGCATCAAAAACTTCGTTTTTGACAAAACGGGGACGCTGACGACGGGGAATTTTAAGGTGAAAAACATCACCTACTTCGCTGAAAACCAGGCGGAAATCAATGCCTTGCTGTTGAAAATGGAGCGGCATTCCTCGCATCCGATTGCGCATTCGCTGGTGCGGGAATTGGAGGGGATGGAACCGACCTTTCCGAAAGTTTCAAACTTTCGGAAAGGTGGGGCGGAAGCAGAAGAACTAACCTTTCCGAAAGTTTCAAACTTTCGGAAAGGTAGGGCGGAAGCGGAGGAACTAACCTTTCCGAAAGTTTCAAACTTTCAGAAAGGTGGGGCGGAAGCAGAAGAACTAACCTTTCCGAAAGTTTCAAACTTTCGG
>CAZHLB010000360.1:0-588 GCA_964533005.1 uncultured Saprospiraceae bacterium | reverse complement strand
AAAGGTGGAGTTGAATTGAAAAAAATCAAAGAATTGAAGGGTCAAGGCGTCACCGCCCAGGACGCCGAAGGCAATATTTACCGCCTCGGCACCCCTCGTTTCGCAGCGCCGCAATCCGCCAACGGCAGCGCCAATTTGATTCTCTCAAAAAACGAAGAGCCGCTCGCCGCCATCGAAATCGAGGACGATTTGAAACCCGAAACGCCCGCCGTGATGAGCTACCTGCGCAACGAAAACCACCACCCCATCCTTCTCTCCGGCGACCGCCAAACCAAAGTCGAAGCTGTCGCCAAACAGTTGAACATCACTGAGTTTTACGCAGAAAAACTGCCCGCCGACAAGCTCGCCATTATCGAACATCTGACCCAAAAAGCCCCCACCGCCATGATTGGCGACGGCATCAACGACGCTCCGGCTTTGGCAAAAGCGACCATCGGCGTCAGCCTGAGCAATGCCAGCCAGGTTGCCATGCAAAGCGCCCAGGTTATCTTGTTGAACGGCTCGCTCGAGCGCCTGCCGACGGCACTTGGGCTTTCGAAAGCGACTTTGCAAACAATCAAGGAGAACTTGTTTTGGGCATTCGCCTAC
>CAZHLB010000359.1:0-6884 GCA_964533005.1 uncultured Saprospiraceae bacterium | reverse complement strand
GTTCTCTTCGAGAATGACAAAGCGACTTGCAGACTTGCAGACAGGTGTTTCACGCTGACGCCACATGAGCCAAAATTGAAGGCTAATGGCAAGAGAATCAAACTTTCAAATCATGGAAATTGAAGCTGCTCCAAACATGGAAGTCCAAATACCTGCCATGTCAGAAGATGAATTTTATTGGTTTTGCGCCGCCAATGCCGACCTTCGGATTGAGCGGGAACGAGATGGAAAAATTACCATCCGGCTGCCGGTCTGCCTTCTTTCAGGTTTCCAAAAAGGAGAAATTGGAGGTGAGCTTTTCAATTGGAACAAGGCAACGAATTCGGGGAAAACATTCAGTTCTTCCGCAGGCTTCACTTTGCCAGATACGGCAGTTATATCTGCCGATGCTGCCTGGATTTCCAGGAAAAAATGGAAAAACCTGCCCTGGTTGGAACGCAATCGCTTCGGTCACGTCGTGCCGGATTTCATTGTCGAAGTGCGCAGCTTTTCCGATTCGTTGAAAAAATTGAAGGAAAAAGTCACCGGCACCTGGCTCGCCAATGGCGTCCAACTTGCCTGGTTGATTGACCCGGTGCAGCAGAAAGCCTACATTTTTCGGGCAGATGGCTCTGAGCAGATGGTCGAAGGTTTTGACAAAAAACTCTCTGGCGAAAACGTGCTGCCGGGCTTTGAATTCGACTTGTCCTTGCTGCTCGACGAAGACGATTAAATGGCTGATGGTTAAATAGTTAAATGGCTAATTGTTAAATGGCTGAATGGCTGCGTAGCCATTCAGCCATTTAACAATTAGCCATTTTCATTTTTACTTTCGCCGAATGGAAAAAAAGCAAGAACTCAACCGGGAAACTTCCAACTCGCTCTTCGAGGAGGCAAAAAAATACTTCCCCGGTGGCGTCAATTCTCCCGTCCGTGCCTTCAAAAGCGTCGAAGGCTCGCCCTTGTTTTTCAAAAAAGGCATCGGCTGCCGCCTCACCGACGAGGATGACAATGAATTCATTGATTTCTGCTGCTCGTGGGGACCCTTGATTTTGGGTCACGTACACCCGGCGGTTCATCAAGCTATCGTCGAAGCTGCCGCCAACGGCGCATCTTTCGGAGCGCCGACCCGCCTGGAAAATGAACTCGCAAAATTGATTTTGGACAACAACCGCTACCTGCAAAAACTGCGCTTCGTCAGCAGCGGCACGGAGGCGGTGATGTCTGCCATCCGCCTGGCGAGGGGCGTCACCGGCAAAAGTAAAGTGGTGAAATTTGAAGGCTGTTATCATGGTCACCTCGATTCATTGCTGGTGAAAGCAGGCAGTGGCTTGGTCACTTTTGGCGTGAGCACGTCGGCGGGCATCCCTGAAAGTTTTGCGCAGGAAACCATCGTCCTGCCGCTCAACGAGCCTGAAATTTTGGAAGAAACCTTGCGCAAGCTGCGCCACGAAATTGCCTGCGTCATCATCGAGCCGGTGCCTGCGAACAATGGTTTGCTGCTGCAAACGCCTGACTTTCTGCGTTTTCTGCGAGAAAAATGCACCGAAAACGACGTGCTGCTGATTTTTGACGAGGTGATTTCCGGCTTCAGGGTCGGCTTCGAGGGTGCTGCCGGGCATTACCAAATTCAGCCGGACATCGTGACTTATGGTAAAATTATCGGCGGCGGAATGCCGGTTGGGGCTTACGGAGCGAGCCGGGAAATCATGTCGCACGTCGCTCCCGACGGTGCAGTTTATCAGGCTGGAACCCTTTCGGGAAACCCGGTGGCAATGGCGGCAGGGCGGGCAACTTTAAGCCAACTTTTGCAGCCCGGCTTTTACGAGTCGTTGCAAAAAAAGACGGAAGGCTTTGTTTCTCAAATCCTTAGCCATTGCGAAAGGAAGGGCTACGAAGTTTCGATGCCGCAGGTAGGCTCCATTTTCTGGATTGCGTTTTCCAAAAAAACCATCCGCTCGGCGGCGGAAATTGACTCGGCGAGCATGGTGTTTTTTAAAAAAATGCACCGGGAATTGCTGCTGCGTGGCGTGTATTTGGGCCCCTCCGGTTACGAAGTTGGGTTTGTTTCGACGGCGCATTCGGAGGAAGATTTGGAGCAGGCGGCAGGCATGATTTGCGAAGCGATGGACGAAGTTTTTTCAAAAAGCTGACAGGTGGATTTTCGGTTTGCCGGGAGAAAAATTGAAAATTCTTCTCCCAGCAAACCGGAAATCCACCTGTCAGCTTTGAGCCTGATTCTCAATGAATTTCACCCGAAAAATATCCCTCCTCGCCACCCTGGCTTTGCTTTGCCACTTCAACATTTTCGGCAAAACACGCTTCGAATGGACGCCCGCCTTGCAAGATGCCTACCGCAAAGCCATCAGCCTCCGCCTCGATTCCGCCGCTGCCGACCTGGCGACCATCCGGCAAAAAGACCCCGACAATTTGCTCGCCCTGCACGTAGAAAATTACGTGGACTTTTTTCGGATTTACCTGAACGAAGACGAGGCGGAATTTCGCAAACTGGAAAAAAACAGGGACAAGCGCCTGGCAAAAATCGAGGACGAAGGCGACCCGAAATCGCCGTATTTCCTCTTTCTCCAGGCAGACATCCGCCTGCAATGGGCGCTGGCGAGGCTCAAATTCGAGGAGTATTCCACCGCTTTTTTCGAGACCAACAAGGCGTTCAAACTGCTGACTAAAAACGCCGAAAAGTTTCCCCATTTCATGCCCAACAAAAAGGACTTGGGCATCCTGCATTCGATAACCGGCACAATTCCAGGCAGTTACAAATGGGCGGTGGATTGGTTGAGCAGCCTCGAAGGCACGCTCGAACAAGGCAGGGCGGAGATGGAAGAAGTAGTGAATTATGCCAAGAAAAATGATTTCGTGTACGAGGACGAGGTGTACGTTTATTATGCCTATCTCCTGTTGCATCTCGGCAAAGAAAAAGAGCAGGAAGAAGCCTGGGAGTTTTTGCAAACCGTTGAATTGTCACCTGCCAAAAATCCGCTGGCATGTTTCGTCAAAGCCAACGTTGCCTTGCGCACTGACCGAGGCGACGAGGCTATCAAAATCCTTGAAAACCGACCTTCCAGCAAGCAATTCCACACGTTTTTTTACCTCGATTACATGCTTGGCGTCGCCAAATTGCAGCGGCTGGATAAGGACGCAGACGTGCCACTTTTGCGCTACGTGGAAAATTTCAAAGGCAAAAATTTCATCAAAGACGCCTACCAAAAACTCGCCTGGCATAGCCTGTTGCAAAATGACCGGAAAGGCTACGACAAGTACATGAGCCTTTGCAAATCAAAAGGTTACACGATTGTCGGCAACGACCGAAGCGCATCGGAAGCGGCAAAATCCGGCGAAGTTCCGGTGCTGGAATTGCTCAAAGCCCGCCTGCTTTTCGACGGCGGACGCCCGCAGCGGGCTTACGATTTGCTGAAAAACAAAAAGCCGGGCGACTTTTTTGCAAAGAAAAACCAGATGGAATTTGCCTACCGCATGGGGCGCATCACGCACAAACTGAACCGGCATTCGGAGGCGCTTAAATTTTACCAGCAAACCATTGATTTGGGAAAGGACGAGACTTGGTATTTCGCTTGCCGGTCGGCGCTGGAGCGGGGGCATATTTTTGAAGAACAAGGGAAAAAGAAAGAGGCAAAAGTGGCATTCGAGCTTTGTCTTTCGATGTCGCCTGCCGACCACAAAGCAGGTTTGCACCAACAGGCAAAGACTGGTTTGAAGCGATTAAAGTGAGTGTTCATCCCAAAGGTGACACCTCGAAAACGCTTGGTTTTGCTTGGAAAATTGAAAATTTTCCAAGCAAAACCAAGCGTTTTCGAGGTGTCACCTTTTAGCCAAAGCAAACAGTTGTTTGTGAACGGCAACCACCTGTTCTGCCAGCGAATGATGCCCCGCATTAAGAATGGTAAAATCCGCCAGTTTCATCTTTTCCTCGTCTGGCATTTGCTTTTCCATTCTTGCCTCCACCGCTTCTCTCGAAACGCCGTCCCGAAGCATTACCCGGTTGATTCTCAGTTCTTTCGGAGCATAGACCATGATGATTTTGTCCAGCGATTTGTAGCTGCCGCTCTCGAAAAGAAGGGCTGCTTCTTTCAAAGTGTAGAGAGTTTCGGAGTGTTTCCGCTGCCACTGTTCGGCATCTTCAAAAACGGCGGGATGAACGAGGGCATTAAGTTCTTCCAGTTTTGATTTGTCTTTAAAAACGATGTCGGAAATGAATTTTCGATTGAGTTTGCCATCGGGCAGGTAGGCTTTGACGCCAAACAGGTCGGTGATTTTTCGGCGCAGATTTTCGTCTTCGACCATGAGTTCCTTTGCCCGGTCATCGGCAAAATAGACGGGCACACCAAGCTCCTGAAAAATCTCGCAGGCAGTCGTCTTGCCACTGCCGATGCCACCAGTGATGCCGACCCGCAAAGGGCGGTGAAGTGCGGGTTCATTTTTGACAGGTCGAGACATGAAGGAAGAAATTGGAAATTGAGGAAATTGGAAATTGGCAGTGCAAAGGCAGATTTGCCTTCAAATTTCCAATTTCCTCAATTTCCTTAATTTCTTTGTGGGAAAACAACCCATTCCATGCAGCAAACTTTTACAATCCGCTTGATTTCGCTGGCTTTTTCTCTCGCCGCTTGCTTGTTGGCGACAGCCCAAGATATTCACTTCTCGCAGTTTTACCACACGCCGGGCAACCTCAACCCTGCGCTAACCGGCGTTTTTGGCGCAGACGTCCGGTTCATTGGAAACTATCGCAGCCAGTGGCAATCGGTGCCCGTGCCGTACAAAACTTTCTCCGGCAGCTTCGACACCAAATTGAGAAACAAGCTGTTCGGCACAAAAGGCTACCTGGGTTACGGACTCGTGTTCAACCAAGACGTGGCGGGCGACGGCGACCTCAGCTTGTCGCAACTCGGAGCAAATGTGGCGTACACCCGGCAGATGAGCGACCCGCTGTTTTTGACCCTCGGCTTCCAATTCATGGGTGGTCAACGCTCGGTCGAGCCGGAAAAACTGACCTTCGAGGAGCAGTGGAACGGCGACCAATTCGACCCGAACAAATCGAGCGGCGAAGGTTTCAACGACCCGCAACAAATGCTCGGCAGCATTTCCACCGGACTGAATTTGCACTACCAAATCGAAGGCACTCGCACGAAAATGGACTGGGGCGTGGCGCTTTTTCACCTGAACAAACCGAAAGCCGGCTTCTCCAATGTGTTGAATATGGGCTTGCCGTCGAAGCTCAACGGCTACCTAATTGGCGTTTTTCAAATCGGCGAAAGAATGGATTTGCAGGCAACCGGGCTGTTTGGAAAGCAAACGAGCTACCAGGAATTGGTGGTGGGAGGCGGCTTACGCTATCATCTGAATCTTGAGAAAAACAAAGAACTGGCTGTCCAGGCAGGTCTTTCCCTGCGGTTTGGCGATGCCTTCATTCCGGCGGTGGAGTTGCAGGCTCGGAACTGGACGGGTGGCGTGAGTTACGATATCAATACTTCCTCATTTAAATCAGCCACCTTAAAAAGAGGAGGCCCCGAGATTTTCCTGCAATACCTGATTTGGAAGGTGCAGCCGCCGAAGGAATTTAAGTCTTGCCCGATATTTTGACCCCGGAACGTCAACGTCGGCGAGGTTTCAAACCTCGCCGACGTTCTTCTGAAATGTTTTTTCCTGCCTTTCCCATCCTCTGACAAAACTAATGTGGCTTAACTTTTGAATCTCCCCGACCATCTCCCCCGCCTGATTTTTCCCCCCTCCGGCATTCGCTTTCAAAAGTTTATCAATGAACAAAAATGTCAAACCCGTTTTTGTAAACCAGGGTGGAGGTGGGCAATCCTTGAAAAAAATAACGGTAAAATACTACTGGCAGGGAGGTGCGGCTGGCTCCGAACACGACTGGAACCAACCGCTCAACTGGTACAATCGGCAAGTGCCAGGCTGGTTCGACGAGGCAGTTGTTTCAGCGGAGCATACCCTTGAAAACTACCATCCAATCATCGAAATATTTTCCAACGACATCGCACAACTCATCATCGAACCTGGCGGAAGGCTTGAAGTAGCCCAAACTGGCAGGTTGAGCATTGATGGATTGGGAAAGAAGGACTTTGGAATTCTAAACGAAGGCGAAATCCTGATTTTTGGCGAGCTAACCGTTCTGCGAACCACCTTCGCCAACATCCGAAACAAGGGGCTGATTTACAATTACGGCTCCCTCGGCTTGGACAAAAAGCAGCGGCAAGGAGTGCTTTCCGGTGCAACCGGTAATCTCATCAATGAAGGTGAATTGGTATTTCTTTGATAATCAGCGTCTTTGCTGTTAACTTTCTTCGGATGGGCAGGTTTTTTAAACCACTTGCGCTGCGAACTTCTGTTTTTATACATTTGCCGCAATTTCCAGGAAAAAAAAATTCAGCACAGGGCGAACAAATTATCAGGCGCTCATTTTAAAGGTTGGAAGCAGCCGGAAAATGAAAGCCATTCGCCAAGCGCTGTTCTGATTTTTCATCTCTAAACTTGCGAACTTATGTACTGGACGCTTGAACTTGCGTCTCACTTGGAAGACGCACCTTGGCCCGCCTCTCGTGATGAATTGATTGACTGGGCCATTCGCAACGGAACTCCGTTGGAAGTCATTGAAAACCTCCAAGACATGGAAGACGAAGGGGAATTGTACGAAAGCATCGAGGACATTTGGCCCGATTATCCCCGAAAGGACGACTTCCTATTCAACGAAGATGAATTTTGACGGGCGAGCGAAAGCTGCCCAAATCCTAAAGAGCAAGGCTTTGCCACAACTGGCAAAGCCTTTTTTATTGGGAATTTTGGTACCTGTTGGGTGCCTTCTTTTTTGATTAAATGATTGATGATTACATGATTACATGATTGTTGATGGAATG
>CAZHLB010000358.1:0-6889 GCA_964533005.1 uncultured Saprospiraceae bacterium | reverse complement strand
GTTGGGGGGGGGGTGTGTTTTTGTGTGGGCCCCCCCCCCCCCCCCAACCCACAAACCCACAAAACCACCAAATCACCAAATGACTTGCATGAACTCAAAATACAGGACGCCCATACTTTTAATTGAGGACAATGCCGAGGAGGCAGAAGTCATTCTTGGCTTGCTGGAGGAGGCTGGCTTCAAATTCGAGCCGCACCGCACGGAGACGCTTTACGAAGGGTTGGCTTTTTTGCAAAAAAACCAGGTTGACCTGGTGCTGCTCGACTTGAATTTGCTGGATTCGGCAGGCTTCAAAACCATCACTTCCTTCACGGAGCGAGCGCCGAATTTGCCGTTTATCGTCATCACAAACACGAACAATGAAATCATTGGCAACCAGGCGGTGAAGGCGGGTGCGCAGGATTTTTTAATCAAAGGGCAATTCGACAGCAAGGTCTTGGGCAGGGCGGTGCGCTATTCGCTGCAACGTTCCAAGACTCAGCAAAAGCTGGAAGAAACCACTAAAGAATTGGAAATCACGAGGAAACGATTCCTCGAAGCCCAGGAAATGGCGCATTTCGGAGCCTGGGAAATGGACTTGGTATCGAATGAAATGAAATGGGCGGACGAGGCTTTCCGCATTTTCGGCTACCAGCCGGGCAATTTTTTGCCCACGCTTTCGGAGTACATGAAGTACGTCCATTTCGAAGACAAGGCTGCGGTCGAAACCTTTTTTGAAAACATCGCCAAAAGCAGCAAGCTGCAAAAACTGGAACATCGCATCCTGATTGAAGGCGCATCGGTGCGCCACCTGACCGTCTTCGGCAAGCTGCAATTCGAGGAGCCGGAAAACAAAATCTTCCTTGTCGGCGGAATCCAGGACATCACCGAGCGCAAGCTGTCGGAGCGGTTGATGTTGGAAAAAAACATCACCAGCAAAGCCGCCCAAATCCAGGAAGAAGCGCTGACCGAACTGAGTTTTCAAATCCGTACGCCGCTCTCATCCATCGTCAACCTGCTGTTTTTGATGGAAAAAACCAATGTCAGCACGGCGCAAGCCACCTACCTGAAAGACCTGAAAACCTCAGCGGACGACCTTTCCATCGCAGTGAACAACCTGCTGAATTTCAGCGTGATGGTCTCCGACACGGTCAAAGTGGAGGAGGAAGAATTCAACCTGCGCACCTTTTTGCAGAGCATCCGAAACGTGGTTCAAATCAAAGCCGATGCCGCCAAGCTGCGCCTGAGCGTCGAAGCCGACGAGCGCCTGCCGGAAAAAATCATCAGCGACCCCAAAAAGCTGACTCAAATCCTCTACAACCTGCTCGATAACGCCATTCGCTACACGCCAAGAGGTGGCAAAATCACCCTCAAAGTTTCGCAGGGCGAAACGCAAGGCGCTAAATCCACCGTCGTTTTCACGGTAAAAGACAACGGCATGGGCTTGTCTTCCGGGAAAATCAAAGACCTGCTCGAAGCCGACCGTTTGCTCGAATCACCCACTGCTGAAAAAAACAAAAAACGTTCGCTGGGCATTGCCATCGTGGTCAAACTTGCCAAAACGCTCGGCGCTGCTTTCGACATTCAAAGCCATGAAGGCAATGGCGCTGCCTTCAGCATTAACCTTCCGGTGCGAATTGCCTGGCAGACAAGACTCGACGTCAGCGACGTGCCCGAAATGCCACTCAAAATCCTGCTGGTCGAAGACCATTTTCTCAACCAGCTCGCCACGAAAAAAGTCCTCACTTCCTGGTCGCCGCTCGTCACGGTGGACATCGCCGAGAATGGGGCGGTGGGCGTGCAAAAGTTCCGGGAAAACGGCTACGACCTCATCCTGATGGACATCCAAATGCCCGTGATGAACGGCTTGGATGCTGCCCGGAAAATCAGGGAATTCAGCGACGTGCCCATCATCGCCCTGACCGCCAACTCTACCAAGCAGGAGCAGGACAAGTGCTTCGAAATCAAAATGAATGATTACCTGGCGAAGCCTTTCAAGCCGCAGGATTTGTATGGGAAGATTATGGGGATAATGTCGCTCGTGATGAATTGAGCATCTTGCCTGCCTACTCGAACAATGCGTTCATGTCTAAGAAATCCTGCACCAACTGTTGGGAATATTCATTGACCGCCAAGCCATGGGCGGCGATGAGGGTGAGGAACAAGGTTAAAATTGAGAGCAAATTGGCTGTAAATAGGTTAGAAAAGTGAGTTATAGCTGGTTTGCTATGGCAAATTGGCTACAAGTCGGTTGAGAAACCCACTTATAGCCAGTTTGCTATAGCAAATTGGCTGCAAGTGGTTTAGTGGAGTGTGCGCCAAAAATTTCAAGAACAGCATCTTGCCATCCAAATTACGATTCGTCGGGATAGCTTACCGGGCAATTTCGACGCATCGTTTTTCCTATCATCAAATCCATTTCACATGAAAAAACTCACCTTGCTTTTGCCTGCGTATTGCTTTTACCTATGTGCTTCCGCACAAATTCCCACGCAAAATCTCTCCACTGTTGACCCACAAACGGATGTTTGGAAAATTGTCGAGACGCCTCCAATGTTTCCAGGCTGCGAAGACGGCGCAACTTTAGGCGAGCAAATAGAATGCGCCAAGGAAAGAATGCTTCAATTCATCTCAGGCAATCTTCAGTTTCCGAAAAATGGGGCATGCGCAGAAGGCACGGTGGTCGTGTCGTTCATCGTTGAAGCAGACGGTACTTTGAAAAATGCCAAAGTGATTCGTGACATCGGCGCAGGCTGTGGAAAGGAAGCTTTGCGGGTAGTTGGTTTGATGCCAAAATGGAATCCGGGCTTGTCAAATGGGCAGCCGGTGCGGGTGGAATATCATTTGCCGGTGAAGTTCAAGCTGGAATAAAAACGGCGAAAGGCAGTCAGTGCCTTTCGCCGTTTTCATTTCCAGGCATCCGTTTTTACCTTTGTCAAAAAGCAGTTCCCATGTTTGAAACAACGCAATCCTCCGTCAACCCGCTGGCAATTTTAAAACAGCCCAAGCCGCCACGCCTGTACACGCTGGACGAGTACCTCCGCATGGAAGGTCGCAGCCAGGATAAATACGAATACTACAATGGAAAAATCATCAAAATGCCTTACGCAAGAGCTCGACACAACATCCTTTCCAGCAATGCCACTATTCACATAGGTTCGGCAATTCAAGCGCTGGGAAAAAATTACATTCTCTTCAGTTCCGACCAAAAAATTTACCTGCCTGAGCTCAACTATGGTTTGTACGCCGATGCCCTGGTCGTGTGCGAAGAGCCTAAATATTGGCAGGGCAATGACTTGTTGCTCATCAATCCTGTCCTCATCATCGAGGTGCTGTCTAAAAGCACGCAGAAATACGACCGCACCGGCAAGTTCGACGAATACAAAACTTTGCCTTCCTTCAAAGAATACCTGCTTATACGTCAGGACGAATGCCACGTGGAAAGCCGCTACAAAGAAGAACCGAATCTCTGGCGGGAAACCACAGCGACTAATCTGGACAGCAACATTTTTCTCAAATCCATTGGCTGCGAATTGTCGCTCAAAGCCCTTTACAAAAACGTCAAGCTGGACACTTGAAATTGAGAAATTGGAAATTGGGAATTCTGGCTGCCAGAATTCCCCAATTTCCAATTTCCCCATTTTCCCACCTTTGCCGCAAAAGCAGCAGCATGGCTAAAAAACGAAACGGCACCGAAACCAGCGCCTTCGGCTCCAGCGGCAGGGTCAACCACGACTCCACCAAATTTTACAACTCCCGCTTGTACAAGGAATTAGGCGCTGAAAACGGCTACGACCACCTGCCGGAAAACCCGCTTCCCGCTCACCTGGAAAATCGCATTTTCCTTGCCAGTTCCGAAGACATGAGCGCCCTGCCCGACTGCTCCGTTCACCTGATGATTACCTCTCCGCCGTACAATGTTTCCAAGGAATACGACGAAGACCTCAGCCTCGACGAATACCTCGCCATGCTCGAAAAGGTCTTTCGGGAAACCTACCGGGTGCTCGTGCACGGCGGTCGTGCCTGCGTGAACGTCGCCAATTTGGGGCGCAAACCTTACCTGCCGCTCTCCGATTTCCTTTCCCGACTCATGCTCGAAATTGGCTTCAAAATGCGGGGCGAAATCATCTGGGACAAAGGCGCAAGCGCCAGCGTCGGCACGGCTTGGGGCAGTTGGAAAAGCGCCTCGAACCCCATCCTGCGAGACGTTCACGAGTACATCCTGATTTTTTCCAAAGGCGATTTCACCCGCAGCCTTTCCAAGCACGAACAGGAGGTGAAAAAAAGCACCATCGAACGGGATGAATTTTTGGAATGGACGAAAACGGTTTGGCGCATGAGCGCCGAATCTGCTCGGCGGGTCGGGCATCCTGCGCCGTTCCCGGAGGAACTTCCGAACCGGCTGATTCAGCTTTATTCTTACGAAACGGACGTGGTTTTAGACCCTTTCATGGGCAGCGGCACGACGGCGGTAGCGGCTGCGAGGAGCGGGCGGAAATTTGTGGGGTTTGAAATCAATGAAGACTATGTTTCACTTGCCGATAGGCGTTTGAAGAAGTGCCTGGGGGAAAAGTTTTGAACAAGCGAGGCACTCGCGAGGAGGATGGGAACGCGGATGACGCGGATTGGGCGGATTTTCACGGATTAGGTCATTTCAAACATCGCGAGAAAAAAATCCGTGTAAATCTGCCCAATCCGCGTCATCCGCGTTCCCATCCTCCTCGCGAGTGCAGCTTATCTCCAAAAGTCACCTCCCTACCCTGCTCCTCAAAATCCAATCCACCGTCTTCGACAATCCCTGCTCGATGGGCGTGAATTTATAGCCCAGTTCCCGCTTCGCTTTTTCGCTCGAAAGCTCCCAATTGAACAAGTATTTCCGCACCCAGGGCGGCGTCAGCAGCGGCGGTGTGCCGGTCAGGTTTGCTCTCAGTTCCATGAATTTTGCCAACAGGTGAATCACTGGAATCGGCACTTTGTAGAGCTTGGCGCTCTTGCCGGTCAGGTCGGAAAGCAGGTCAAAAAATTCAAGGAAAGAAATATTGTCGCCGCCCAAAATGTACCGCTCGCCTGCCTTTCCCTGCGCCATCGCCTGGGCATGACCTGCCACCACGTCTTCGATGAAAACGTAGTTGCCAATGCTTTTCCCGTCGCCGGGCAGGGTGCGGAACTTGCCTCCCATATACAATTTTACCATCCGGGTCACGCCGTTGCTGTCACTCAGCAAGCCGGGCCCATAAACCCGGGTCGGGTTTACGGTGATGATTTCCAAGCCATTTTCCTGGGAAAATTTTGCAGCAAGCTCTTCCGCCTGCGCTTTCGACCGTTCATAATCAGTGAAATAGTCGAGGCTGCGAGGCGTGTTTTCGTCGGAAGGGCTGCCGTTGGACGGGCTGATGACGCCTGCGGTCGAGGTAAAAACCACCCGCCGGACGCCTTGCTTTTTCGCCGCCTCGAACACGTTTTTTGCGCCCTCCACATTGTACTTGAAAAACGTCTGTGGGTCTTTGTCCCACGGTTTGGCGAAGGCGGCGACGTGGAAAATTCCATCGCATTTTTTGGCTGCTTTTTCCAAGCTCGCCGGGTCGAGGATATCGCCTTTGAAGAGTTTGATTTGGTCGTGGCGGAGGTCAGCGGTTTTGGATTCGCTGCGAAAAAGGGCGTGAACGGTGTGCCCTTCGCCGACCAGTTTTTTTGTCAATTGGACGCCGATGTAGCCGGTCGCGCCGGTGATAAGGAAGTTCATAGTCAAGCAGTTTTGGAATGAGTGAAACAGGAAATGCTTTGGGGAAACAAGGTTTTCGGCGAGGGCTGGGCTTAAATGCGCCGAAGATTGGCAGGTTTTATTTTCAAGGCAAAAGTAGGTTTCCTACGCACGTCTGCACGTCTGCCAGTCCGCACGTCTGCAAGTCGCTTTTGTCATCTTCGCAGAAGACCTCCGCGTCCCACGCACGTCTGCACGTCCGCACGTCGCTTTTGTCATCTTCGCAGAAGACCTACCTTGTTTAGTTAGAATGAAACAGGGCAGGTCTTCTGCGAAGATGACAAAAGCGACGTGCGGACGTGCGTGGGACGCGGAGGTCTTCTGCGAAGATGACAAAAGCGACGTGCAGACGTGCGGACGTGCGTGAGACGCAGAGCGGCTTATTCCACCACCAACTTCTTCACAAAAACGCCCGCCTCCGTTCTCACCTGCAACAAGTACGCCCCCGCAGGCAGCCCACCCGTCGCCAGGCTGGTTTTTTCAAAACCGCCCTCGAAACGCTGCGACAGCAAACGCTGACCTTGCAAGTTCAGCAGCGAAATTTCAACGCTGCCTGCGACCGGCTTCGCAAATTCGATAGTCGCCTGCTTCCCGACAGATGCCGGAACCGGGTTCGGATAGACCAAAATGCCCGCCGCTTCAAACTCATCCTCCGTGCCGGAAACATCGGGCGGACAGCCTTGCCCGATAGTAATCTCATACTTCGGCGTACCCAAAAAACCGCCGTCCGAGTCCTCCACCACGAAAGTGAAATAGTCGGAAGTGGCGTTCGTGTTCGTGTTCACGTACCTGATTTTCCCCGCCAAAATATCCGCCATCGTGAACTGCCCGCCCACGTTGAGCGGCGTTCCGTCTTTGGTCAAATTGCCATTCGCAGGTTTGGTCACGACGGTGAATTGCAACTGGTTGTCGCTGTTGTCGGCGTCGTCCACTTCCAAAGTATTGATATAGACCAAGCGATTGCCGCCAGGCGGAACACACAACTCGGCGTTGGTTTTCACGAAAGGATTGTTGCCGCCGATTGTGCCGCAGATTTCAAGCCCCCAACTCGTGAACGAGCCGCCGTTGCCCATCGTGTTGACCACCGCCACTTCCAGCGTCCAGGTTCCTTGCGCATTTTGCCCATTGAAATCAGACAAGTCACCGTCT
>CAZHLB010000357.1:0-6891 GCA_964533005.1 uncultured Saprospiraceae bacterium | reverse complement strand
TGCCAAACCCAAACCCCAGCCATCCCCGCCACCACCAAAAACGCCCCCGGCAAACTGAATGCTTTCGCTAAAAATCCAATCAGCGCAGGCCCCGTCAGGAAGCCCGCCATCGCAAAATTGTTCATCGTTGCCAATCCTGCCCCTTTTGCCATTCCGGGCACTTTTGCCGAGGCGGCGTACAAAATCGGCGCTCCCAGCGCAACGCCCCAGCCCACCATCGCAAATCCCAGCAGCACCACTGGCAGGTACGGAAGCAATGCGGAAAGCACGAATCCCACTGCCACCACGATACCTCCCGCCACCAATAATTTTCTGCTCCCATAATTTGCAATCAATCCGTCGCCGAGCAGCCTGCCCGTTGCCATGAAAAAAGCGAAGACAGCATATCCCCAACCCACCATCGCCTCGTCCGCCTTCACCACTTCCCGCACGTAGACTGCCGACCAGTCTGCCATCGTCCCTTCGGTCAGATTGGTGCAGAGGCTGATGAAGATGAGTGTCCAAAGCGCACGGTTGGGCTTGACAAAAAGGGGCGGTTTTTCCTGCGGAATGTCTGCCTCGTGCGGGTTGTCGGGCACGCCTTCCAGCGCCGGGCGAATTAGCAAGGCGACGGCGACCAAGAGTATCGCCAGCACAAAAACATAAGCCAAATGCGGAACTCCGAAGCCCGTCGCCATGCCCGCCACCGCCGACCCGCTCATGCCGCCCAAACTCCAAACTCCGTGGCAGGTGGACATGATGCGCAAGCCGCCAAAATGTTCCAATTGCGAGGCGCAGGTGTTCATAAAAACATTGGTGCAGGCAAGCGAAGCACCCACCGCCACCAGCGAAATGCCGGTAAACCAGAGACTTGAACTGAGAAATGGAAAAATGAAAAGCACCGCCGCCACCGCCAAAGAACCCCAGGTGGCTTTCACCGAACCGAAGCGATGCAACAGCCGGACGGTGAAAGGATTGGTCAACATCACCCCCAAAGGCAGGCACAACAGCAGCATGCCCAACTCCGCCTCGTCCAAGTCGAATTTTTCTTTGACGTAAGGCACGCTCGCTGCCCAGGTGCCGAAAATGATGCCCTCGCCGAGAAATACCCAGCCCGTGGCACGGCTGGCTGGGTGGCGGAGGAAGATGCGGAAGTGGGAAAATTTCATGGATGACAGGCGGCAAAAGTGTTGAAATCTGCGGATTTCTATCAGCAGGCTGTCCCCCTGTTCAGCGGAAGGGCAAGAAAAAAGGGGCGTTTTCCGACAGAAAACGCCCCTTTTGCTCGCTTGCTCAGGAAATAAGTCAGGCGTGCTGAGCGAGCAATTCATTGCTGTTCAAAAGGAATTGCTCCATTTGAGCATCCTTTTGGCAAAGGGCTGAATAGAAAGACTGGTAATCCAACTCGTACAAATCGCTCAAGCCGCTCACTATCATTTCACTGACTTTTTCATAGTCGCTGAACCGCTCATTGTTGGGAACGAAATATTGAAACTTCGTCAGGAATCCAATATCGGCGGGCGGATTGAAAATATAGTACAAATCATTTTTGCCAACCAACTCCCATCCCTTGGCTTGAAGGAAGGCAACAATATTGCTGACTTTGGGCAATTTTTTTGATTTCATGATTTGTTGTTTTTAAAGGAAAGGCAATCTAAAAACATCCTCGAAGAAGTCCAAGTTGAACTTGTTTTCAACCGGAATCCGAATGCGGGTCTTGAATTCTCTTTTGGTGTAGTCAAGCTCGTCGGGAGGGTAAAACCAAAAAAGCGAGCCACCTATCGTAGCTTTTTCTTTATCGGTGGAAAATTGAATCCATTCGTTTTTGTCTTCCGGCAAAACTAACAAAACCAAAATGAGCGGGGTGGTCTCGGCTTTGGAGGTTTTACGCCAGTTCCTTCGGAAAATCAGGTCGTCAAAATTTTTAACGTCCAAATCATAGCTGATGAAGCCGTTTCCTTGAGCGATGCCTTTTTTGGTCGTTGTCTTTAGCTGGACTTCGACAGACCTGCCCAATGAAAAATACCTGAGACGGTCGCCTCGTGGGTAGGAGGTTGTCAGTTCAATTTCCACGTCCGTCCCATCGGCTATGTTCGCTTTTTTGATTTTACAGCCCATCCGGGCGGCAAGCAGGCAGAAATAAAAAAGCGCAAGCTGTTCCTTGATTTGTTCTTCCGTCATGGTGGTGAGTTTTCGTCATCGCATTGTGTGGCGAATGTAATTGGCTCTCCCAAAAAAACCAGCAACCTCTTTCCAACTTCCCCCCGCCTCGCCGTGAAAAGTCACTTTGGGCATTTCTTGTTTGGTATGATTGTTGAATCTGCCCTTTCAGTCTCCTCACTTTTCTCCCCCTCTCCGTTTTCTCCTTCGATTTTTCCAAAAACAAAAACGACTCTTATGAACCACTTCGACACCGTTTCAACGTAGCTCTCTCGCCGTTTCCCTTTCAAATTTCCCGCTCGTTTCTCCTTCTCCTCGATAAAAACTAAGGCTGGTTTCACTTGGCTTCAGCGTCTGCTTTTGACCTGTCGGCAACCTGCTTTCCAGCCGGGCATACCACGTTTTGCCCCCTGAACAAATGCGCTCGGCATGAAAATTTTTACAAAAACTTTGAACACACCGGCAGTCCTCGTTGGCTGCCTGTTTTTGATTTCGGGTTTCGGATTTCGGGTTTCGGATGTCTCGCACAAATCCGACCCTTTCAGAGCCTGCTCCGATATTTCGGGGGTGACAAAAAATCCCAATTCCGAAATCGTCTTGCCGCCCTGCATCGGCTTGCTCAATACAGGTTTTGAAAACAGTTTGAACAGTTGGACAACCAGCGGCACGGTTGGCACCACCAATTCCGCATACGCAGGTGGCAAATCCGCAGACATCACTGGCACCGGCGCAAGCCTCTCCCAGACCTATTCCAGCGCCGTTGCAGGCAGGGTTTACACCATTTCATTTTATGCCCGGCTCAACGGCTCAGTTTCCAGCAATGACTTGGCTATCAAGTTTTTGAATAGCTCGAACACGGTTTTGAGCGAAACCTGGTCGAAGGTCAGCGGCTCGACCTGGGCGGCTTTCGCAACCAGCGGCACTGCCCCCGCCGGGGCGACCAAAGTCTCCATCACGTTTTGGAAAAACGGCTCGGCTGGCTCTTTGCAGGTGGACGAAGTTTGCCTGACGGAAACCACGCCTGCCATCGGCGAGTGCATTTTGGCGCAAAACACGGGCTTCGAAAGTGGCGAAGCCAACTGGTACGACGACGGCACGAACACGAGCGTGACTACCGCCCAAAAATATTCTGGCACAAGCTCCTTGCAGGTGGTCGGCGACGGGGCGTACAACTACCAGCAATTCAGCATTTCCGCAGGTTCGACTTATCAATTGACGGCTTGGGTGAAAACTTCCGGTAGCCCAACTTACAGCGAAATCTGGCTGGATTGGAAAGACGCCTCCAACACGAGCATCCACGACATCCTCCAGCCAGTGGTCGTCACTTCCGAATGGAAGCAGGTGACTTTGAGAGGCAAAGCCCCCACCAACGCCATTTACGCAGCCATCGGGACTTACAAACAAGGCGGCACGGGCAACGTGCTTTACGTAGATGATTTCTGTTTCAGCCTCAGCGACCCGCTCGGCGGCACTGATTTCGACCTCGTTTGCGGCTGCGGCGAAAACCGGGTTCCGAACGGCGGCTACGAAGAAGTCGTGGACACGCTGACTTTTCCTTTGACCATTCAAGGCAAGTCGTGCAAAGCCATGCAAAATGACAACGATTGGGCTATCCGACCCTGGATTGCGGGCATCGCTTCGACCCACATGTTTTACGTGAAAGACATCCCCAACACCGTCAACAACCCCGAA
Source organism: uncultured Saprospiraceae bacterium (assembly GCA_964533005.1). Lineage (GTDB taxonomy): Bacteria > Bacteroidota > Bacteroidia > Chitinophagales > Saprospiraceae > UBA6168. Next base: position 3,060 of record CAZHLB010000357.1, on the reverse strand, counting down.
GGCGATTATTTCGTCTGGCTGCCCGCCAGCGGCGACTGCTGGATTTCCAACGTGCATTTTGGGAACAATCTCGAATTGGAGGACGGCGAGCAATACACTTTCTGTTTTTACGCAGCTTCCTGGACGAACAACCTCGACGGCAGCGGCTTGCCAACTTCCGGCACCCCCACGCAAAAAGCAGGCATCCTCGAACTGGAATTTAACATCAACGGAACGGTGACAGCGGTGGATGAATACTCCGTCCCAGCCAGCGAGAGCTTCACCAACCTAAGCTGGACAAAATATTCTTACACCTTCACTTACAGCGCATTGCAAACCATCTCCGGCTTCTATTTCACCAATTCCCGCTCCGGCGTGGGCATGGCAATTGACGCCGTTTCGCTTTCAAAAGTCAATTGCGCCAGCGAACGACCCGATTGCCCGACGGGCAGCATCGGTTTTTCCCGTTGGTACAACATCGGCGGAACGAGGGCAGAAGATTTGACCGGGGACGCAAACTATCCCAGCAATTTCGCAGAAGCGGGCACGCTCACCTCGTTCCAGGGCGCTTCCAATTTTGGCGACGACTACGGCACGAGGGTCTTCGGCTACGTGCTGCCGGTTGAAACCGGCAGCTACACTTTCACGGTCACCAGCACCGACCGCTCCGAACTTTTTCTGAGCAACGACGACCAAGCCGCCAATAAATCGCTCATTGCCTACGTGCCCGGCAGCACTGGGGTCAGCGAATTCACGAAATACCCGGCGCAAACTTCCTCGTCCATCGCTTTGACGGCGGGTCAGAAATACTTCATCGAACTCATTCACAAGGCAGGCACGGGCACGTCCGACCACTTCCAGGTTTACTGGCAAACGCCTTCCAATTCCACCCGTACAATCATTCCCGGCAGCGCCCTCGTGCCGGTTTGTTACGACGAAATTTGTTACAACGAAGCCGACGACGACTTCGACGGCACGACCGACTGCGCCGACAGCGATTGCAGCGCAGCCTCGAGTTTCAGCGTCAGCGCCAGCGTCACCGACGAAGTTTGCGGCGCAGGTGGCGGGGCGATTGACCTCACTGTTTCCGGCTCCGGCTCGCCGTTTTCCTATCGTTGGGCAGACATGGCGGAAAGCGCCTGGTGGAATTTTGAAAAAAGCCCCGACGATGCCTCCGGCAACAGCCGCCACGACAACGGCGTGACAGGCACACTCGTCTATAGTTCAGACGCCGTCGAGGGCAGGCATTCCGCCTATTTCGACGGCAACACCTACGTCAGGTACAGCGTGGACAACGGTTTCATGGAAGTCAGCATGACCAGCCTGACCGTTTCGATGTGGATAAAACCGGATAACCTGACCGGCGTGAAAACCCTCTTCGACGAGGGCGGCAGCAACTCCAACTCAGGCAGGGGTTTGGCGATGCGCCTGAACGGAAGCACCCTCGAAGCCAGCCTCCGCAACGGCTCGAACACCTTGCACACCGCAGGCACTTTGACCGTGCCCAACGACGGCGCCTGGCATCACGTCGCAGTGGTCTATAGCGCAGGCGCTTTGACGGCATATTTGGACGGAACGGCAGGCACTACGAACAACACCAACGTCGCCAGCATCGGCGCTCACTCGAACAACGGCGGCATCGGCAGCGCCGTCAGCGGCTCGGTCGCTAATGGTTCGGGCACGAACTACAAGGGCAAGATGGACGACGTGCGCTATTTTTTCAACGTGGCGCTTTCGGCAGCTAAAATCGCCAGCCTCGCCGCCAGGAACGGCGACCGAACTGGCTTGCTCGCAGGAAATTACACGGTCACCGTCAGCAATTCTTCCGGCTGCACCACGAGCGAAATCATCGCCGTCAATTCCGGCGGAAACTTCACATCAGGCGGCACGGTCGGCAGCGACGAAGTCAGTTGCGGCAGCGCAAGTTTCGACCCTGAACTCATCGTTTCGGTGGAAGAACCCAGCGGCGGCAGCGGCGGCACGACCGAATACAAGTGGCAAAAATCAACCAACAACGGCTCGACCTGGACAGACATTTCAAGCACGAACAGCACAACCTACGACCCGCCAACCATCTCCGTCAACACGCAGTACCGCCGTGCCGCCCGACGCTCGCCTTGCAACGGCTGGGTTTATTCCAATGCCGTGACCAAATCTTTGGGCACAAACCTGACGAGTGGCGGCTCGATTTCGGGCACGGAAGCTGCCTGCGGAACTTTCGACCCGGTCGCCCTGCGGGAATCCGGCTCGGTCACGCACCCCAGCGATTGGAGTTTCAAAATTGACCCGCCCGCCAGCGGCACGAGCAATGGCTTGACCTACACCCTGACTTATTCCGTCGAAAACGAGCCGATGTACCTCGATGTGACTGGCGATTTGTCAAACGTCCTGCGCATCGAAGTCAAAGGCGGCACGGGTAGCGAGTGGTATTTCGAGCCGCCTTTCCTCGCCATGCGCTCGCCCATCAATCCGAACAACGGCACGCCCTACGGCATCAGCCATTTCACGTTTTACATGGAAGGCGGCACGGGCGAAACCTACTACCTCTGGCAACGCACCCCCGACGGCGGCACGACTTGGGAAGACGTTCCCGGCGCAACTGGCGAGAGCTACGACCCTTCGGAAATCACTGCCACCACTGGTTTTCGCCGGGGCGCTTTGCGCACCCCTTGCGACAGCTACCAGTTCACTTCGCCAATCTATAAAACCGTCACCGACGGCTTGACCGACCCCGGCATGATAGTCGGCAACGAAGAAAATTGTGGCAGTTTCGACCCCGACATCATCGCCAGCGTGACCCCGGCGAGTGGCACGGGCGACCCGACCATCGAATATAAATGGCAATTCAGCACCGACGGGGGCACAACCTGGACGGACATCGCCGCTTCGAACACCCTGACTTACAACCCGCCGACCATCGTCCAAACCACACACTATCGCAGGGGAGCGAGACCCGGCACATGCTCGAGCTTCCTTTTCACCGACCCGGTGCAAAAAATGGTGTCGCTAAACATCACCGACGCCGGCTCGATTTCGGGCGACCAATCCATTTGCGGCAGCTACGATGCCGGTCTCATCAGC
>CAZHLB010000356.1:0-6929 GCA_964533005.1 uncultured Saprospiraceae bacterium | reverse complement strand
GAAACCCCGCATTTCGTTCCAGAAATGCGGGGTTTCAAAACCCCGCCGCTCGGAAGTTGAGCTAACCTAAAGTGTAGAATAAATCAGCCGAAGTACTTACCAGCCAAATCGCCCGATGGAAAAATTAGACCTGTATCGAGAATGGATAATGAAAGTCCTTCAAGGTAATTTTGACCCTCCAACCTTGATGACGGAAGGAGTAGAGGAACAATTACTTTTCGATACTATACGTGACCATTATCAAATCCTGGCGATAGGCTGGGAAAACAAGCGCCGGGTTTACTTTCCGATTTTGCACTTAGACATCAAAAACGGCAAAATTTGGGTGCAGGAAAATAGCACGGACTTGAACATTGCCGCCGCTTTGGAAGAAAAAGGCGTTCCCAAGTCGGACATCGTGTTAGCTTTTCACACGCCCAACGTGCGCCCCTTCACTGGTTACGCTGTCGCTTGACGGTGGAATGGTTGAATAGCTAAATGGCTCGCCAGCCATTTAGCCATTTAGCCATTCAACCATCCAACCATTTTTCCAAGTTTTGATTTCCGCCTGAGAAATCTACTTTTGCCCGGATTTTTTCGGAGGTGAGGAAAAATATCCATGCACCGGGCAACTTTTTTCCGCCATTCTCCGATACAAGTCCCTCTTTTTCAATCACAAAAGAACTTTTACTTTTTCAATTTTGAAGAAAGCGAAGCGGAACGGTTTGCCGCATGAAGCAGTCCGTTCCCGCCGGTTTTCAGGATAAAAAGCTCGAATCTCATGGCTCTTATTGGAAAAATCAGGCAGCAAAAGTGGTTGTTGGTAGGCTCGCTGGCAGCAGCCTTGTTCTTGTTCATCGCAATGTTGATGTTCGACAATCCCAACCAAAGCTTTTTTGGCGGCAGCCCAAATACGGTGGGCAGCGTGGCTGGTCGCAAACTCGGTATCCAGGAACTCAGCCAATTGCAGGAACTGCTTTACAGCAACTCCCAAAGCGATGGCTACAGCGAGCGCAGCGCCATCTGGAATTTTTTCGTGGAAGAAACGCTCCTACAAGAGGAAGCCGAAGCGGTCGGCATTGGCGTTGGCAAACAGGAATTGCTCGACCTGCAATTCGGCGCCGACGTCAACAAACTCAGCCCTATCATCCGGGAGCAGCTTCAAAGTCAGCAGACGACCCGTGAGTTTCTCGACCAGATGAAGGACGCCATCACCAATAATAAAATCAACGACCTCATCAAAAGCGGTCAGTTGGTGCAAGACTTCAAATTGCGTTGGGCGCACCAGGAAAAGCGAATCATTTCCAACCGCCTGGAAGCGAAGCTTGGCAACATGGTCGTGAAAGGAATGTACACGCCCGGCTGGATGGCGGAAGTGTTGGCGAACGAGCAGAGCCAAAAGGTTGATTTTCTGTACGTTCAAGTGCCTTTCGATGAGATTGACAACAGCGAGGTGAAACTCGAAGACGCCGATTACAAGGCATATTTCGAGGAAAACAAAACCCGTTTCAAGCAAGACGAGGAGACCCGGAAGGTGGAATATGTGCTTTTTCCCGTCGTTGCTTCGGCGCAAGATTCTACGAACATTCGCCAACGCCTCACCGACCTCGCCGACGATTTCCATACAGCGCAAAGCGACTCCAATTTTGTCGAAGCCAATCAAGGCACGATTGACGAGGCCTATTTCAAAAAAGAGCAACTCTCCCCCGCCATCGCCGACACGATTTTTGACCTGCCCGTTGGCACGGTTTACGGGCCCTACTTCGACGGCGGCTCTTACAAAATGGTCAAAGTGTTGGACAAAAAAGTGATTCCCGACTCGGTTCGGTCAAGGCATATCCTCCGCAAGGCGGACGACCAGGCATCCGCCATCGCTGCCATCAAAACCGTTGACAGCCTGAAAGCCTTGCTCGATGCAGGCACTGCCCGCTTCGATTCGCTGGCAGCTAAATTCGGTACAGACGCCACAATGACCAAGGGCGGCGACCTCGGCTTTTATGCTCCTGGCGGCTTGGTCAAACCATTCAATGACCTGATTTTTTTCAAAGCCGAACCGGGCAAGGTCTATAAAGTCGCTACCGAATTCGGCGTCCACCTCGTCGAGGTGACTGACCGGAAATTCAGCGGGAAGAACGAACCTTCGGTGAAAGTCGCCTACCTGTCGCAGGAAATCATTCCAAGCGACGATACCCAGCGGGCAGCCGAAGACCAGGCAATTGCATTTCAGGAATCCGTGCAGACCCTCGAACAACTTCGCAAGGCGGCTGAGGAGAAAAAACTGACCGTCGCCACCTCGCCCGGTTTTGAAAAAAATGCCTACGCCATTGAAGGTTTGGGCGCAGGCGATGCCTCCCGGCAAATCGTGCGCTGGTCATTCGGAACGGCGCAAGGCGTCAAGCCTGGCAAGGTCGGTCAGGTGTCGCCCAAAGTGTACAGTTTCAGAGAACCGGGTCAGGTTTACACCAGCAAATTCGCAGTGGTTGGCTTGAAAAGCACACGCCCGGCAGGAACGCCTTCCTGGCAAGACTTGAAAGAAGACATCGAGCCACAAGTGCTCAACCGGAAGAAAGGTGAAATCATCGCCGAGCGAATCAAAGGCAAAACCGACCTGGCTTCCATCGCCGCCACCTTTTCCGCTCAGGTGGACACGGCAACCAGCGTGACCTTTGCTTCGGCTTTTATTCCGAAAGCCAATTCCTCCGAGCCGAAGGTGGTCGGCACTGCCCTCAAATTGCCGGAAAATCAGGTATCCGAACCAATCGCAGGCAATAGCGGTGTGTTCGTGATTTCGACCACCCATAAGTACCCGCCTGCGCCCGAAGCAAACACGGCTCAACTGCGCAACTCCAATCAAATGATGTCTCGCAGCAGCGCCAAAGCGAGGATTATGCAGGCATTGAAGAAGGATGCAGACATCGAGGACAACAGGTCGAAGTTTCCGAGTCTTTGAGGCTGGTTGAAGTTTTGCAAACAAAAACGGCTGAACGGGGGCAACCTGTTCAGCCGCTTTTGTTTTTGGACGGCTCAGAAATGTCATTTCTGCCTCATCGCCTTGCCCGCTTCCATCGCCGGTGCGACCAAAGCCAATTCGCCGGTTCTCTTTGAATGTGTTTTTCAAGCCTTTCCGCAAAAAGTTTGGTCACCGTTCCTTCCTCCGTTTTGCCTGGCTCACGGCATAATTCTGAAAAACTCACCTCGTAAAATCCTCTCGCAACTCGCTGTATTTCAACAAAAAAGACCGGGTAGCCCGTCTGCCGGGCGAGCTTGTCTGCACCATGCAGGAAGGGCGTGTCTTGATTCAAAAAGGTGAGCCAGTGCGCATTTTTCACATCCACCGGCGTCTGGTCGGCAATGAGAACAAAAATGCAGGGCTTGTTTCGCCCCTCGATGACCGCTCGCCCAGCCTGCGCCATGCTGGCAAGCTGCAAGCCCCAGCGCATCCGGCGGCGATTGAGCCAGGCATCGGCGACAGGATTTTTAAGTGGTTTGTAAATGCCAACTACCTGATGCTCAACGGCGAGCGGCAGGCTGAGTGACCCCCATTCCCAGTTCCCGACGTGACTGCCGAGCAGGATGGCGCTTTTGCCTTGCGCAAGCAAGTCGTCGAAAATGCCAGGATTCCGGTAGCGGAAACGGCGTTGGAGTTCGTCCCTTTGCAGGGTCAAACCTTTGATACTTTCGAGCAGGACATCTGAAAAATGCCGGTAAAATTGGCGTTGGAGAGCAGCAATTTCGGCGGGTGATTTTTCGGGGAAAGCCTTGCGGAGATTTTGCTGAAGGATTTTGCTCCTATACTTAATAATGTGTAGGAAAAGCCAGGCAAGCCCATCCGAAAAAAAATAGAGCAACCGAAAGGGCACAACGGCAAAAAGCGCCGCCAAAAACTCCAAGAAAATCAGGCTCAAACGCTGCATGATAATTTTTTAAAACTGCGCTCAAATATGCTTTAAGTTTGCCCCCTTTCATTTCAAGCCCTTCCAAAGATGTACACAAGACGAAAATTTCTTGCCCATTCGGCTTTAGGCTCCATTGCCGCCGTTGCTGGTGCCACCACCGGAACTTCCTGCGCCAATACGCCTGCCCCCGTTCCCAATCCGATCCTAAAAATTGCGCCCCCGCTCGTGCTTTCCACCTGGGATTTTGGAAAGAAAGCGAATGCCGCCGCCTGGAATGTTTTGTCCAAAGGAGGCAACTCGCTCGATGCCGTCGAGCAAGGCGTGATGGTCATCGAAGCCGACCCGGAAAACCAATCGGTTGGCATCGGCGGCTTGCCCGACCGGGATGGGCGGGTGACGCTCGATGCCTGCATCATGGACTCGAAGGGCAATGCAGGTTCGGTCAGCGCATTGGAGCACATCGTTCACCCGGTATCGGTGGCGAGGATGGTGATGGAAAAGACGCCGCACGTGATGCTGGTCGCAGAAGGGGCGCTTCAGTTTGCGCTGGCGCAAGGCTTCAAAAAAGAAAATCTGCTCACGGAAAAGTCCCGCCAGGACTGGGAGGAGTGGAAAATTGAATCAAAATACGACCCTGAAATCAACGTCGAAAAGCACGACACCATCGGCATGATTGCCATTGATTCGGCAGGCGAAATCGCAGGTTGCTGCACGACGAGCGGATTGGGTTTCAAAATGCACGGCAGGGTAGGGGACTCGCCCATCATCGGCGCAGGAATGTACGTGGATGACGAAGTGGGCGGCGCAGCGGCGACAGGTTTGGGTGAAGTGGTGCTGAAAATGCTGGGCAGTTTTTTGATTGTCGAATTGATGCGCCAGGGAGCGACGCCGCAGCAAGCCTGCGAGGAAGCCGTCAGCCGAATCGTGAAAAAACAGGCGGGCTATCAAGATATTCAAGTAGGCTTCATTGCCATGAACAAAGCAGGTGAGATTGGGGCGTTTAGCATTCAGCCGGGATTTGAATTTGCGCTGCGTTCAGGCGAAGAGGACAAGGTTTTTAAGGCAAATTCATTTTTGAAAGAAGCTAAGTAAGTGCTGGTTTAGAGCGGTTTAGAAGGTTCAGGCAGTTTGAGCTAAACCTTCTAAACCTGCGAAACCACCCTCAACCAAAGTATGGCATCAAATTTTCATTGCATGTAATATAGCCGCTCAAAATCAAAGACGCTGAGAACTTAAAACACATCACTCCAACCGCAAGCGACTGACTTTCTGCCCACATTATTTCCTAACACATTCTGAGACACGAGTAAACCTAATCTACTTGGGATACATGGAAGCGCCCAATATTCGAATCATTGTGGTTGACGACCACCAGATTTTCATCGAGGGATTGAAAGCTGTTCTGAGCAAGGCAGAGGTTTTGCATTGCGAGGTGGTTGCCGAAGCTTACACCGGCAACAGTCTTTTGCGAATGGACAAAACTCAGGCTGACTTGCTTCTGCTCGACATGAACCTGCCGGACATGGACGGTTTGGAAGTCCTCGCCTCGTTGAAAGAGCAAAAGTCGCCGCTCAAAATCATCGTCCTGAGCATGTACGACGAGCCGAAAATCGTCCGTGCCGCCTTCAAATTCGGCGCTGACGGCTACCTGCTCAAAAGCAACCACGTGTCGGAACTGTACGAGTGCATTCAGTCGGTGATGAACGGGAACACGTACATGAGCAAAGGTTTTTCCTTCACCAATGGCTCCGGCGCTCATTCGAGGTTCATGCAGGAGGGCAAGTTGATTCATTCGTACGAAGACCGTTTCATCAAAAAATTCAACCTGACCAAGCGAGAACTGGAGGTTTTGAAGCTGATTGGGCAGGCGATGAGCAACAAGGAAATTTCAAAAGAGCTTTACATCAGCGACCAGACAGTGAGCGTCCACCGCAAAAACATCATGCGGAAACTGGGCGTAAGCAATACGGCGAGCTTGATAAAAATGGCTTACGAGCACAATTTGATTTGAACTTTGAACTAGGATGAGTAGGATTTCAAAGGATTTAATAGGATTGATTTCCGGGATTTTTGGGATTGGGCCCAATCCCAAAAATCCCGGAAATCAATCCTATTAAATCCTTTGAAATCCTACTCATCCTAGTTCAAAAGGCACAATTCTTGGTCAGTAATGGACGGTTTCAGAACGCTTTTGAAAAAATACCCTACGCAGGGTAGTCCCCAATTTTCCACCGGGGGTAGGTTTGTCACCGCAAACTTTTAACAAATTGCTATTTGTTGTTTGGATTGAAAACCTACCTTTGCCCCTGTCAATTTGAACTAAGATTTTTCCCATGAACTACAAAAAGTACACTCAAGTCCGCATTTATCCTCTTTCCCAAATTTGCGTGAAACGCATTTATTTCCTGGATTCAAGTATGCTTTGTTGTAGTTGCTAAAGCTGGCAGTTTCGACAGCCCAATGTTCCAAAAGAGAACAAGTTGCAGGCATTTGAAGCGTCGTTCCCCCTTGTGGTGTGCATTGCTTTGACTTCCTTGTTTTAGGCTACCCGGTGTTTCGGGACGAGTTTTTGACAACGACAATAGACTGACAAATTATAATTCCATGAAGAAAACACGTTTTACGCTAACGCCCGTTTTGGGCAATCTTTTTCTTTCCGCACTTTTTTTCCTTGCTGCCTACGGCAAAGTCTCGGCGCAGGCGATGGTTTGCAACAACCTCGTGCAGGTATCGGTGGAACCCACCCCGAACACTTGCCAGGCGACCATCACCGCCGACATGATTCTCGAAGGCAACCCGGTTGCCGGGCACAATTATCAAATTGACATCAAGGATGGCTTCGTCGTGATTGCCACTGGCGTCAACACGGTGCTGCTGACCAACTCCTCGCAGTGGTTCGGCACGACCTTGAATGTTACCATCACCGACTTGACGACCCTCAATTATTGCTGGGGGCAAATGATTGTCGAAGACAAACTCGCTCCGGTGATTACTTGCACAAACGTCACCATCGGCTGCTGGCAAGACCCCAACGCCGTTCCGCTGCCGACAGCG
>CAZHLB010000355.1:0-6930 GCA_964533005.1 uncultured Saprospiraceae bacterium | reverse complement strand
CCGCGTCATCCGCGTTCCCATCCTCCTCGCGTTCCACTAGAATTGTCTGAGAACTAAAAAAGATAGTAACAAACCATTCGACATGAAAAAAATCGGCATTCTCGGCTCCGGCGTCGTCGCCAAAACGCTCGGCAATGGCTTCCTCAAACACGGCTACGAAGTCATGCTCGGCAGCCGCAACCTCGACAAGTTAAAAGACTGGCAGGCTCAAACCGGCGGCAAAGGCAAAATCGGCTCCTTCTCTGAAGTGACGCAATTTGCTGACATCGTGGTGCTTGCGACGAAAGGGCATGGCGCTTCTTCCGCCGTCGACCTGGCTGGTTTGCAAAACCTGGCAGGCAAAACGGTGATTGACACGACAAACCCAATTGACGAAACCCGCCCGCCCGACAACGGCGTCCTGCACTTTTACACCACCCTCGACGACTCGCAAATGGAGCGGTTGCAGCGGCAAGCGCCCGCTGCGCATTTTGTCAAAGCATTCAGTTGCGTGGGCAATTCGCTCATGGTTGACCCAAATTTGCCAGGCGGCAAACCGACCATGTTTATCTGCGGAAACGACGCCGGAGCGAAGCAGGAGGTGGTTGAAATTCTACACCAATTCGGCTGGGAAATCGCAGACATGGGCAAGGTCGAGGCAGCCAGGGCAATCGAGCCGCTTTGCATTTTGTGGTGCATTCCGGGCTTCCTTGCAAACCAGTGGACGCATGCTTTCAAATTGCTCAAAATGTAACCGAAAATACGTTGTCGAGCTTTCTACTTTTGCCCACCTCAAAAAAGCAACCCTGACTTCTTTCAAAACTATCCAAATGCTAACTCTCCTTACTTCTACTCCCTTTTTCCGCAAGTTGCCTTCGGTTTTTACCTGCTTGTTTTTCTTGACCTGCACCGTGTTTGCGCAAGCGCAAAAAACGCCCGCCGCAAGCCGCACCGTGCCGATTGACCTGAACCACTTGGCAACCGCCTTGTCGGCAGCGCCGAATGAATCCTCCCCAGCCGCAAAAACCAACCCACTGCTGCTCGACCTGCCGATGCCCGGCGGCGGGGAGCGAACCTTCCGGGTAGTCGAATCGCCCATCATGGAGGCAAAATTTGCTGCCTTGTATCCTGATTTCAAAACCTACTCCGTGCAAGCGGCGGACGACCCGGCAGTGACGGGGCGCATTTCCATCACGCCTTTTGGCTTCAACGGCGTCATCCTTTCCACGGAGGGGCTGGTGCTGATTCGTCCTTTGGATTTGCTGAACCCGGTGCTGCACGAGGTATCGTTGAACGACTTTTCAACGGAAACATTCATTTGCGACACCTACGAAGGGCTTTCCAAATTCACCCAGCCGGGCGGTGCAAAAATGGCAGTGACCAATGGCGGCACGAAAAGAACGTATAGCTTGGCAATCGTCGGAACGGGCGAATTTCACAATGCCAACGGCGGCTCGGTGCCTGCCGCTTCTGCCGTCGTGACCAGTTCGGTGAATGGCATTCAGGCGATTTACGAAAGGGAACTCGCGGTCAATTTCCAGTTGCTCACCCCCTTCATTTACACCAACCCGGCGACCGACCCTTTCAACCCGGGACTTAACCGCACTTTGGAAGCGGCGCAGGCGGTGGAGGCAAATTTTCCCGGCGGCAATTATGACATGGGGCACGTCTTCCACGACCAGGACGAGGGGGCTGCTGAACTGGGTAGCGGCGGCGTCGCAGCACTTGCAGCGGTTTGCAACAACGCTGCCGAAGGCACGGGCTTTCGCAAGGCAGCCGGGTGGAGCGGCAGTTTCGACAACACCTCCGCCGGTTGGATAAATTTAGCCGCCCACGAGTTCGGGCACATGTTCGACATGCCGCATACTTTTAACGGAACGGGCGGCAGTTGCACCTCCAACATTGATCAAAACAATGCCTACGAGATTGCCAGCGGCAACTCCATCATGTCTTACAACGGCATTTGCAGCGCCGCTCAGAATATTCCGAGCGGCGGTCTTGCCGACCATTATTTCCACGCCAACAGCCTCGAAAAAGCGGTGAATTACATGAATTCCCAAAGCTGCCACACGGGCACTGCCACCGGCAACTCGCCGCCGACGGTGAATGCGAACCCTTGTGGCGGCGCTTACACCATTCCAATCAGCACACCTTTCAGGTTGACCGGCTCAGGCTCGGACACAGACGGCGACCCCATTTATTACTCGTGGGAACAGTACAACGAAGACGGGGCAGGCGTGACGCCCACGCAGGGTTTCATCGGGGCAACGGCGGCGGCAAGTTCCATTGCGCCTTTGTTCAGAAGCTACCCGCCGACGACTTCTCCTTCGAGGACTTTCCCGGTGATGAGTTTGGTGGCGATGAACAGCTATGCTTCCGATTTCGAGCCGCTGCCCACCGTTGCCCGGACGCTCAATTTCCGCCTGACAGGGCGTGACTGGAAAACCGGCGGCGGCGGCATCCATTGCTCGCCGTTGGCGGTGACGGTCAGCGCCACGGGACCCTTTTCCGTCACATCTCCAAACGGCGGCGGCACGATTGCCGCAGGCAGCAACACCACCGTCACCTGGAACGTGAACGGAACGGGCGCTTTTTGCAACAACGTCAACATCCGCTTGTCCACCGACGGCGGTTTGAACTTTCCGTACACCTTGCTTGCCACCACCCCGAACGACGGCTCGCAGAGCGTTTCGATTCCCGCAGGCGTTCCCAATACCACGACGGCGAGAATCATGGTGGAATGCGCCGACAATACATGCGTGGTGTTTTTCGACATCTCCGACGGCAATTTTACCATCACTTCCGACTGCAATGCCGCCGGTTCGAACATCTGCCCGGCGACGCCGGTGAGTTTTCCGGCGGGCGATGGCGGGCTGAATTTGGGTCTGAGCGGCTACTTCGGCTCGGTGGTGACGAGCAACACGTTCACCATCAACGCAGGCAGCCCGACGGGGCCGCTGGCAAACGCCACCGTCGAGGGCGGCACGATATGCCAGACGGCCGGAGCCAATAGAAAATACGCTACTTTCGATTTTGCGGTGTCGGCGACGGGGTCTTACACCTTTCTGAATACGACCTCCAGTGAGGACATAATTTACTCAGTTTTCGTGTCGAGCGGGTACAATCCAGCCAGCCCTTGTGCGGGCACGTTTGTCGAGTCCAATTCCTGGGCAGCTTACGCGTGGAACACGTTAGCGACCATGACGCTGAACGCTTGCTCGGTTTACAAAATGGTGGTATGGAACTGGAATGCAAACGATGTCACGCCGACCATCACGATGTCGGGACCGGGCACGTTTTATTCGGCAGGCAGCGGACCCGGCGGGAATTACAGCTACACCTACGCCGCCGTGAACACCGCCAACAGCCAGGTGGCAGCCGTGAGTGCGACGTCCGATTTTACTGCGCTGGCGGCGGGCAGTTATTTGGTTTACGGCGCATCGTATTACAGCGGCGCAGGTCCGAACCCGCCGACGGTGAACCCCGCAACCTGGGTCGGGCAGACCCTTTCAGCCATTTTGTCGGGGGGGAGTTGCGTCGTTTTCAGCGCCAATTTCAAGTCGGTGACGGTCACCGGTGGCGGCGGCGGGACACCCGTCATTTCCATCAGCGGCAGCCCTTCGCAAAACGAGGGCAACGACGGCACGACGGCTTTCAATTTCACCGCCTCCCGCACGGGCAGCATCGCCAGCGCTTCGAGCGCAAGTTGGGCAGTGACCGGCTCCGGCGGCAACCCTGCCAATGCCGCCGATTTTGGCGGAACTTTGCCCAGCGGCACGGTCACTTTCCCGGCAGGCTCGTCCGCATCGCAAACCATCGTCGTTAACGTGAGCGGCGACACGGACGTGGAGTCCAACGAAGGTTTCACCGTCACCCTGTCGAACCCAACCAATGCCACCATCGGCACTGCGACCGCCAGCGGAACCATCCTCAACGACGACGCTGCGCCCGCCTACTGCACGGCTGGGGCGACCGCCACCACCGACGAAAAGATTTCAAACGTCCTGTTCAACACCATCAATAACGGCTCCGCCAGCACGGCGGGCTACGAAGATTTTACCGCCGTTTCCACGTCGGTAGCGCAGGGTGCGACGCATAATTTCACCGGCACCATCAGCAACTCGTTTGCTTCCGACGAAATCATCGTATGGATTGACTTCAACCAGGATTTCGATTTTGCGGACGCCGGGGAGGAGGTTTTCAATTCGCCCAACGGCACTGGTCCGCACAGCGGAAACATCACCATCCCGGCAAATGCGACGACTGGCGCAACCCGGATGCGGGTCAGGCTGCACGACACGGCAAACGGTCCAAACGCCACGCCCTGCGGCAATTCCGACTACGGGCAGGTGGAAGATTACACCATTAATATTACTGCAAGCGGCGGGACGCCAAGTATCGCCATCAGCGGCAATCCCTCGCAAAACGAGGGAAATTCCGGCACGACGGCGTTCAATTTCACCGTCACCCGCACGGGCAACACGGCGAACGCATCGAGCGCCAGTTGGGCGGTGACCGGCACCGGCGGCAATCCTGCCAACGCCGCTGATTTTGGCGGAACCTTGCCCAGCGGCACGGTTACTTTCCCGGCAGGCTCCTCTGCTACGCAAACCATCGTCGTGAACGTGAGCGGCGACACGGGCGTGGAATCGGATGAAGGTTTCACCGTCACCTTGTCGAACCCAACCAACGCCACCCTCGGCACGGCGACTGCCAGCGGAACCATCCTCAACGACGACACTGCGCCTGCCTACTGCACGGCTGGAGCGACCAATACTGGCTTTGAAAAGCTATCGAACGTGCTGTTCAACACCATCAACAACGGCTCCGCCAGCACGGCGGGGTACGAAGATTTCACCGCCGTTTCCACGTCGGTGGCGCAGGGTGCGACGCATAATTTCACCGGCACGATTGCTGGCGGCTTCCCGGAAGATGAAATCATCGTCTGGATTGACCTCAACCAGGATTTAGATTTTGCGGACGCCGGAGAGGAGGTTTTCAATTCGCCCACCGGCGCAGGTCCGCACAGCGGCAACGTCACCATCCCGGCAAATGCGACGCTCGGCGCAACCCGGATGCGGGTCAGGTTGCACGACACGGCAAATAATCCAAACGCCACGCCCTGCGGCACTTCCGACTACGGGCAGGTGGAAGATTACACCATTAATATTACTGCCGGGGGCCCCGCCGGCGCTTCGCTCGACTTCGACGGCACGGACGACCACGTGACCTTGCCCGCCAACCTGACTGCCTCGCTGACCGATTTCACCTTCGAAGCCTGGGTCTTCTGGGACGGTTCGAGCAACTGGCAACGGGTTTTTGATTTTGGCAGCAACACCACTGTCTATATGCACCTCACGCCAAGCTCCTCCATCAACAGCAGCAGACCAATGTTTGCCATCACCACCGGTTCCAACGGGGCGGAGCAGCGCATCCATTCCTCGGTCGCCGCCGCCATCGGGCAGTGGCAACACTACGCCGTCGTCATTGACGATGCCGCCAACACCGGCGTCCTGTACCTCGACGGCGTGCAGGTGGGCAGCAACACGAGCATGACGTTGACGCCTGCCGCCCTCGGCAATCTCGCCAACAACTACCTCGGCAGGTCACAGTGGGCAGACCCTTATTTCAACGGGAAATTGGACGAGGTGCGCATCTGGAATCTTGCCAAAACCTCGCAGCAGGTGCATTGCGAAATGGACGTGACGCTGGTCGGAAACGAGGCTGGACTGGCGGCTTACTACAATTTCAACCAGGGCGTCGGCAACGGCTCGAACCCTGGCGAGACAGCGCTTCACGACGTGACCACCAACAACCCCGACGGCACATTGGTCAATTTTGCCCTGACCGGAACCTCCTCCAACTGGTCGCCTGCGACCGGCAGCGGGAAGGTGCTGGATTTTGTGGAAGGCGATTACGTGACCGGCACGAATGCTTCCCTGCCTGTCGGCAATGCGGCGAGAACGATTGAGTTTTGGGTGAAAACCGCACCGGCAAGCACCGGCTACGAATCTATCCTCGATTACGGCACTTTGGCAAACAGCCAAAGAGCGGCTGTTTACGTGAACACAACGGGCGGGACTTTTTTGTATTCCGGCTTCAGCAATGATTTGTCAGGCACTACCAACATCCGGGACGGCAACTGGCATCATTGCGCCGCCACTTTCGACGGTACGACGCTTCGGCTGTACGTGGATGGCGTTTTGGAAAACTCGGCGGCAAAAACATTCAACACCACCGGCACTGCCTTCGAAATCGGCAGTCAGATAGGTGCGGGCAGTGAGTACCTCGACGGCAAACTCGACGAGCTTCGGGTCTGGAATTTTGCCAAAACGCAAGACCAAATCCTGGAGCAAAAAAATGCGCAACTCTCCGGCACGGAAGCAGGCTTGGTAGCTTATTACCGCTTCAACCAAGGCATCGCCAACGGCGACAACACTGGCTTGACCACCCTCGAAGACGCTTCGCCAACCAACGCCGACGGCACGTTGACCGGCTTCGCCCTCACCGGCTCTACTTCCAACTGGTCGGGCCCCAGCGCACTCGGAGAAGCAACCGGCACCGGCTGTTGCCCGACCGTTTTGTACGTCGGCGGCATCATCACCAGCGGCACTTACCAGGCGACGACGGAGGTCAATTCCGGCGGAACGATACCGGCAGGCGCAACCGTCATTTTCAAAGGAGCGACGAGCATCGTCCTGCAATCCAATTTCCTGGTGACGCTGGGGGCAATTTTTGATACGTTGATGCAGGCTTGCACGCCTTGATGAGGTCAACTAAAAAATGCCAGGGATGAGTCCAAAACTTCTTCGCCCGTGCGCTTTGCATGGGCGAAGTTGTTTTGGGGCTTATCGTTGGCATTGGTTTTACTTGACAATGTTAGTTTAAGGTATTGGCAAATTGTGAGACTTTGTCTCAAAGCTGACAGGTGCTAATCGGGGGCTGCGAGGG
>CAZHLB010000354.1:0-6935 GCA_964533005.1 uncultured Saprospiraceae bacterium | reverse complement strand
GTTGAATTTATGCAGGTATGGCTCCCCTTTAGGGGCTGGGGGTGATGCGAATTAAGTTCCGCCGCAAATTCAAAACATACACTAAATCGTAGCGACATATCCTTTCGCTTCCGCAATTTCAGGGCGACTGTTGGCTACGGATTCGGATAGTTTTATCAATTTTTCGAAATACATTTTTGCTTCCTGTTGCTTGCCAAGCTTTTTGGAAGCAATGGCTGCACCATAAATCGAATTAAACCTGCCCGGCGTATTTATCAGCGTCTTTTCATAAGCGATTAATGCTTCTGCGGGATTGCCCATCGCCAAATACAGGTCACCCAAAAGCTCCCTCGCAGGCAATACTTCACAAGGAGTTACAGGATGTTTCGACGTTTTATCTTCCATATCAGCGGCTTCTTGCTGGAGTGAAATAGCTTCCTTTTTATTGCCTTTCGCAATATGGAGCCATGCTTTTGAAGCCTTTAATTGTATCATTACCTGGTTGGCTTCATATTCTTTTTCATTCTCCACGAGCTTTTGATGCAGGGTTTGCAATGTTGCTATTTCTTTTTCTGCACCCTTTATATTTCCAATATGCGATGCGCCCAATGCTCTGGTAAAATGGACAATGGCAGCTTGCCAGGGGAATTGTTCCCAGGCAATGCCAACAGGTGAAAACTCTAGTGTGGCAGCTTTTTGCCAGTCCTTATTTTCAAATGCTATTCGTGCCGGAATTGCCGCTACGGAATATGCGACTTTGAAGTTGACGGGTGTTATTTTTTTAATGGAATTAAGATATTCCATTTGTTCCGTAGCTTTCTGATTGTCGCCCTTTTGCAAATGCGCATAAACCAAATAATCCAGGGCGTGCATTTCTTCGTCCCAATGCCCTTCAAACCCAGCGCTTTCGGCATAACATACCGCCGAAGCCGCAGCATCCGAATTAGAATTTATGGACTCATCCCAAAGCCCCAAACGGGTGAAAATATGCGAAGGCATGTGCTGCGCATGAGACGAACCAGGCGCTATATCTGCATATTTTCTTGCGACCGGCAATGCCTTTTCCGCCAAAACAGGGTTGTCGTAACTATGAATAATATAGTGCGCAATGCCGGGATGATTCGGATATTCCGGGAATATGGCTTCCAGAATAGCGCCTGCCTTTCTTTGATTTGTATAGTTTTTATCGGTCGGGTCGGCGGTGGCATTGAGCGACAGGGCGTATAATATGGCAGCCTCGGTGTCTTTGTCATATTTCCCATAAATTTCCTCCATCTTTTCCATCATCTTCAATGCCCTGATTTTTGCGGGTATTTTTTCCCAGTCTTTAAAATATAAACCAATGGCGTCGAGGTAATCCTGTTCCCTGGTTGATTTTGGAAGAGAGGCAGCTATTTCAAGCATTTTAGCGCCCTTTTTCAAATCCTTTTCATCCGGTGGAGACCACAATGGATGATATAGGCTCATTGCTACGCCCCAATATGCCATCGCACATTCCGGGTCTGCATCAATCACTTTTGCAAAGGCTTTTTCCGCTTCGTCGTATTCGAAGGAATGCAGCAATGAAACGGCAAGGTCAAATTGCTTCCTGACGGCAGGCTTGCAGGATAAAGAGAAGCTTACTTCGCCAAATTCTTGTCCGCTGCACAAGATAATATCGCCTCTTTTCAGGTCAATACTCGATAATGCGGCATTTGGTGAAGGTTGCTTGTTTTCACAACTAAGCAGGAAGGAAAAACTCAACAGCAGCAAGGAGATTTTGAAGATTTTCATTGGATTGCTTTTTTGGTAAACAAAACTTATTTGCGTTCGGAGCGTGCGCTGCTTCAGGATAGTACATGACAAAAATAAAGCAAAATTGGAAAAAGCGATACGATTACTTCGAGCAATCGTATCGCTGTTCAGCTGGTTATTTTTCCACGGTGATACCTGCGCCTTGCAGGGCAGCGGTGATTTTGTTCAACTGTGTCTCCATGCCTCCTATCGAATGCCTGACAATGGCATTTGAATTATCTTTTCCGGTAACTTCGTCATCCTGAACTGCAACTCCATTGTCGAAATGAAATCAATTCTACTCATCCTCCCATTTTTTGCCATCGCCGCTGCTCACGGGCAGCCTGTCTCCTGCAAATTCGACGGTCAAACCCAGGCGACGTACACGCCGGATGAACAACGCAATTATGCCGCTGCCGTGAATAAATCCACTACTGCTTCAGGCAAGTCGCTGCTGACCATCACCCATTCTGTCAAGTTAAAACTATGGTTGATTTACGATGACAATGGCGGTGGACTGGGTTCCTCGGCTCCCGTTTACCAGGCAATTGAAAACGCCAGCCAAAATTATTACGAGCAGGCTGGCATCGAATTCATCGTGTGCGAAGAGCAGGCAGTTAACTCCTCGCTTTACCACCACCTCGACGTAGGCACGGAGTTGGACGGTTTAAAAAGCACTTATTATAAGCGTGGGGTTATCAACGTCTATATCGTCGGCACTTTGAATGGCGGGTCAGGCGGCGTCGGTTTTTTCGTTGGTTTTGATACGGATTTGACGGCGCTTTCTTACGACGCTGCGAGCAACCCAAACAGCGATATTGGTTTTGCGCATGAACTGGGGCATTGCCTGCATTTGATTCACACCCACGGCAAATTCAATTACTTTCCCTCCGAATGCATTCCCGCCAATAACAATACCGGCTTGAACGACGATGTCTGGTGCCAGGGCGTCGTCGTGCTCGACAACAACCCATCCATTGATGACAACGGCGACCTGATTCCCGATTGCATGCAGACCGGCGACGATGTTTGCGACACCCATGCCGAACCGCAGCTTGGGCTTCCCGGCATGGTCGCCAATTGCGTTTATACCGGCACGGCAACCGACCCTTATGACAGTCTTTACAACCCGGTGGTAGGCAACATCATGTCGTACGCAGACATTGTGAACTGTTCGCCGTTTTTCACGGCGGAACAGTACGCCCGGATGATTTTCGCTTTGGACAATTTCGGGTTGCAACTCTTCTGCGCTTCCTGCGCCGGTACGCCGCCTTCGACCATCCCGGTTTCCACCAATGCCAATGCGGGCATCGGTTCTTTGCGGTGGGCGATTGCCTGCGCCAACAACGAGGCGAACCTTGATACCATCGTCTTCAGCAATGCCTTGGGCTCCAATCCCATCAACCTGACCACGCCGCTTCCAAGTATTAAAAGCAACGTTGTCATCGAGGGCGGCAATTCCTTGGTTGCCAAGACCGCTCTTCATGGATTGGGCTTGACGGAACAGTTCGCCAACGGGCTGACGATTGAAGGGCAGCATATTTCCATCAAAAAACTCATACTGACGGATATGCCGTACAAAGGGATAGCTGGCTGGAATGCTTGCGAGGACGTGCTGATTGACAGTTGTGAAATGACAGGCAGTGGCAGGCTGACTTCGCCTTCCGGCAACGGCGTGGTGTTTTTCAATTCCACCAATATCTCCGTCAAAAATTCCCGCATCCTCGATACCAACGGCAATGGGATGGAGTTTGACGCCGATACCCTTATACTGGAAAACAACGTCATCGGGAGCAGTGATTTCAACGGAATTGTCCTTTACGGCAACTCCACCGGCATACAAATCATGGGCAATAAAATAGGCGCCGACGTGAACGGGACGCCGCTCCCTAATTTATCGTCCGGCATTGTGGTGGTGGATGGTTGCTCCGGTATTCAGATTGGAGGCACGACCCTGGCGTCCGAAAATGTCGTTGCGAATCACACTTACACCGGCATTGTAATAGCCGACACTTCCTACGACTGCAACCTTGCAAGAAACGCCATGTACTGCAACGGTTTCGGAATATACGTGGAAGCTGGTTCCAATAATGACGTTGCATTTCCGGCGATTGAAAACATCGTATCTCCCTTGCAAATCACGGGCGCCTGCCCTTCCAATGCTGAAATAAGCGTCTATAAATCGAATGGAAATTGCACCGCCTGCGAAGGCTTCCACTATGTAGGTTCCGTCACTTCCACCGGAACAACCTGGTCGCTCAATTTGCCAATGCCGTTGTCCATCGGAGATAAAATAACAGCAACCGCTACCGTGAGCGGCAACACTTCCCAATTTGCCTGGTGCCAGGAATATGTCTGCCCGGACAATTTGGCAATCAATGCCATCCCCATTCCCAGCGGAACGTACATCGCCGACCAGGAAATCACCTCTCTCGGAACCGTACAGAACGGAGCTAACGTAATTTTCAAGGCTGGCAATTCCATTGTCTTGCAGTCTGGGTTCGAGGTGCAGTTGGGTGGGTTGTTTGAGGTTTTGATTCAAGGTTGCATCCCGTAAGGTGGGACGCTAAAAAGGGAAGTCGGCTTGTCCGGCTTCCCTTTGCCACAAAAGCATTATTTCTCCACCGCAATGCCCGCCCCTCGCAGCGCAGCCGTGATTTTATCAAGTTGGGAGGTCAATTTTTCAACGGTGGCTTTTAGTCCGGCATTCTCATTCTTGAGTTCTCGGGACAAGTCTTCCAATGCCGATTTCTCGGCACAAATCTTCTTCAAATTCACAATCTCCGCCTGCTGCTCCTGCACCGCCTTCACCAACGGCACGACAAACTCAGCATATCGCAAAGCATAAGGCGTGAACTCATTCCGCGGCTTGTCCACCCCGCTGAAATCGAAGCCTGCCGCTTGCGCCGCTTGCTCCACATCTTGTGCAATGAAGCCGGTGAACCTGATTTTTTCAATGTCATACTTGCCCTTCCAATCGGTCGAGTCATCGTCGGCATTTGGAATGAAATCATTCAAGGCGTGGATGTCCCATTGGTAAGTCACCGGGCGCAGGCGGGTGATGAAATCCAAGCCGGAGACGTCTTCCCGAACCTGCTTTTTAAAGCGCCCATCGGAGTAGTTACTCCACACGACCTGCCCGCCGATGCTGGTGACGCTGGTATTGCCGATGCGGACGTAGTTGTCGGCGGTGGTGTTGGCATTGTAACCGATGGCGATGGCATTGGTGTAGCTGTTGGCGGCAGTACCGATGTCCGAATCTGCGCCGATGGATATGCATTGAACATGGGCGGTGCCTTCGTCGCCTGCGTGATAGCCCAAGGTGGTGTTGTTACTGCCGGTGGTGTTGGTATCAAAAGTGCCGGCGCCGACTGCCGTGTTTCTTATACCGCTCGTATTGTCAAGCAAAGCGGCGGCGCCGAGCGCCGTGTTGTTGTCGCCGGTCGTATTTGAATACAAGGCAGTTGCGCCGGTTGCCGTGTTGTTGTCGCCTGTGGTGTTGGAGAACAAAGCCTCGAAGCCGCTCGCCGTGTTGGAAAAGCCGAGGGTGTTGGAAAAAAGTGCTTTGGAGCCAAGTCCCGTGTTTTGAATTGCCTGACTTGCCGAAGCGCCGATGCCATTGTTGAGCAGCGACGAGTCGCCCACTGCCACTAAGTTGGAGTGGTCGGTATTTTGGTTCAAAGCCCGGGTGCCCACCGCCACGTTGGAGGAGCCGGTCGTGTTTCCAAAGGCAGCCCGGTAGCCTGCTGCCACATTGTTTTCCCCGGTAGTGTTTGCTTCCAAAGCAAAAAGCCCGGTCGCCGTGTTTTGAGCGCCGCTCGTGTTGGAAAGGAGCGCCCCGTAGCCGGTTGCCGTGTTGGAAAAGCCGGTCGAGTTGACGTTCAAGGCTTTCCAGCCAAGCGCCGTATTGAAAGAGCCGGAGCTGTTGGTGCGCAAAGCAGCGAAGCCTGCTGCCGTGTTGGAGCCGCCAGTCGTGCTGGAAAACATGGCTTCACTGCCAATCGCTACGTTTTCGTCGCCGCCGGTGTTGGAGAACATAGCCTGCGAGCCGGTCGCCGTGTTCCTGAAGCCGGTCGTATTGGCGAACATGGCTTTGGAGCCAAGCGCCGTGTTGCCAGTTGCGTCCACTGCCACTGCTGCGCCGATGCCGTTGTTGTACAAAGAGGAATCGCCGAGGGCGACGAGGTTGGAGCGGGTGCTATTGGCATTCAAAGCCCGAACGCCTACCGCCACATTGGAAAAGCCGGTGGTGTTGCTGGTGAGGGCAAACCTGCCGACGGCAGTGTTGAAGAAGCCGGTAGTGTTGTTCGCCATGGCAGACCTGCCAATTGCGGTGTTTTCGGAGCCGGTGGTGTTGAAAAACAGGGCAGTCCCGCCGGTCGCCACATTGTCGTGACCTGTCGTATTGTTCTTCATCGCAAATTTGCCGACGGCAGTATTGAAGAAGCCGGTGGTATTCAAATGCAAGGCATCGTAGCCGCAAGCCAGGTTGTCGCTGCCCGAGGTGTTGGTAGCGAGTGCGTTCCTGCCGAACGCCGTATTTTCTGCTCCGTTGATGTTGGCAGCCATTGACATCCAGCCAACCGCTGTGTTGTTGCTGCCGGTGCTGTTGGCGCTCAGCGCCTGCGAGCCAACGGCGGTATTGTTTATCCCCAAAACGTTGGCGCCGAGGGCGTACCAACCCAGGGCAGTATTTTCGTTCCCGGTGGTGTTTCCGGAGAGCGAGAATAGCCCTACTCCTGTGTTGTGAGTGCCGGTCGTATTGTTTCCCAATGCCGCCCAACCGACTCCCGTGTTGCCGCTGCCGGTAGTGTTGGATACGCCCGTGTTGGCGCCGAAAAAGGTATTGTCCAAAGGGTCTTCCAGGTCTAAGGCGGTCGTGCCGTTGGCATTTTTTCGTAAAACCATGCGCTGCGTCCCACCGAGGTCGAAGCGGATGATGTCTTCATCGGTGCTTTCTTCCACTTGTATTTTGGTGTCGCCATCCGCATCTGCAAGCACGGTTTGCGGGGAGATTTTAATCCAGGACACTCCGTTGTAAAACCAAAAACTGTTGGTGTCGGTGTCGTACACGAGCAAGCCGGTGGCAGGCGAGGCAATGCCGGTTCGCTGCGGCGTCGTCATGCGGGGCACGAGCATGCCCTTGTCCGTGGCGCTCACGTCGAGCTGTGCGCTGGCGTCGG
>CAZHLB010000353.1:0-6944 GCA_964533005.1 uncultured Saprospiraceae bacterium | reverse complement strand
GGTAGTGGTATTAGCTTCCCGGTAGGCATAACTGCCATCGCCGGGCGGGTCGCGCAGAATGAGCATCGGAATATTCGGCGTGACGGTTACGAAATTAGTGCCTGCGGGTCTGCTCCCAACCACCACCGCCTTTTGCACCGCCGATGCTTCGTCTGCGCCAATAATGGCAACCACATCCAATGACTTTTTATAATCGCCGGAAAAAAGGGGCAATCCAGCCCGAAACACGAACGAAAACACGCCGTCCTTCAAAGACATCTCGCGTTGGGGCGCGTCCGATATCTCATTGGTGATGCGCAGCAAGGCGGTGTCCAAATAGCATTTCTCGCCGAAGTAATCCTGATAAACCCTGATGTCAACACTGTACAAGCCGTTTTTTTCCAGCATGGTGAACATGGCGCCGCCGCAACTAATGGTCGGAAAAGGCGAGATTTCAACCTCGTGCGAGGCGACGTAAATAAAATCCACCGTGTCGTTCGCCAGGCGCAAGTCCACTTGCTGCCCGCCAAGCTGACTGAAAAAAGTGTCCACTGCCGGTATGTCGTGACGTTTCACTTCCACGGTAAACTTGCCCGGCGGCAAGTCCTCGAGTTCGTAATCGCCGTCCGAGACCTCGATTTCTTTTGAATAGCAGCCGCCGAGCGCCGTGACCAGCACCTTCGCCTTCGCACCTTGCGGAAAAATGCTTGCCCGGCAATGCCCGCCCGCCAGTTGCCCCCGGATGCTGCGCTTCGTCTGGTTTTGGAACAGAATGCCTGCGACAGGTGCGCTCAGGTCGTCCAATTTCCAGAAATCGGGATTGAACACATGGTCGGTATGCTTGGCAGGGTCGCCGTATCGAGGCTTCAAAACCACGTCCGTCCCCGGCTCGAAGTCCGCGACAAAATGCCCGGCGCTATCCGTGAAAATGGGCGGGAAATACGACTGCCCGTTCACCAGAATTTCAACGCTGTCCTGAAAACAAGTCGTGCCCTTGAAGCGCACGTACCCCGACACCGGCACGGTGCTTTGGTCGGTGAAGTCCACCTGGTCAACGCTCGTGTTGCTGGGATTGAGGGTGACGAGGCGGTTGGTCGGGTTCATCTCGTGCGCCAGCGTTTTTGCCTTGGCAACGACCGAGCTCCAGGTGGTTTCGTGCGCTGTGCCGTTGCCGGATTGCGCCGAGCCGAAGTCCTCCAGCGCCGTGCCGGAGCCTTCGTTCAGGTTGAAATAATGGAACAGGTTGACGTGCGACACTTCCGTGCCCGTGCTGGCAAATGTCTGAATATCGGGCAGGGGCAGCAGCGTGTTGAAAAAGGCGACTTCGTCAATCAAGCCGGTGAAAAACAAGGTGTTTTGCAACGTCGTGGTCTTCCGTGCGCCGAGCTTCCAGGGCAAGCCCGTGAAGTCGGTGATTGTGAAGGGAAAGGCTTTCGTGCCTTCAAGCGCGCCGTTTTTGTAATAATTGACCTCCAGCGAATTGCCGCTTTGCCGAAGGGTGAAAGCTAAGTGTTGAAACCCCATGCCCAGCGCCCCGAAACTGTGCGGATTGCCCAATCCGATTGTCATTTCGACGTTGCCGTTTCTCACGGAAATTTGCAAAAAATTGTTGCCGGCGGTCGTCGTCTTGCTCAAAATTACCTGCTCGTTGGCGCTGAAATCGAAGCCCTTGACGAACAGCGTCACGGTCGAGCTGTCGGGCAGGTCGAAGTCGGTGAGGTCGGCACGGCTCTGCTTGGCGGCGTTGAATTCGAGGCTTTGGTTGAAGTGAAAAATCTTGCTCGCCTCGGCGGTGAAGGTCTGCCCGGCGCCGTAGTTGACGCCTGCAATTTCATAAAAACCCGCCACGTCGGTCACGCCTGCGTTCACGACGTTGGGCTTGTCGGTCGTCCAGGTTGCGCCGCAGAAATAGATTTTTTGCCCCGCCGGTTGTTGCCCGAACGCTTTCGAGCCTGCGTTTTCGTCAAATTTCCAGTAGCCCACCAGCCCCGGCGTGTTGGCGCTGACGGTGCGGTTCATGAACTGTTGAATTTCCGTCTGCGGCAGTTGCCGGTCGTAAAATCGCAGCTCGTCGAGCTTGCCTTTGAAAAAACCACCCCCGCCCCCTGAAGGGGAGTCAGGTTTCCTGCCAAAAAACAAGGGAATGCTGTCCGGCTTGATGCTGCCGACCGCCGTGCCGGTCAGTTCGCCGTCCACGTAGAGCAGCAGCGAAGAGCCGTTGTAAGTCGCCGCCACGTGATGCCAATCGCTGGCGGCGGCAGTGGGAAAAACGTAGCTCAAAGCGGTGGAAGCGGCGGGAGCGTTGCCGATGGAAAATTGAACGCCCTTGCCCGAAGCGGCGGGCGTGGTGTGCAGCCACCAGTTTTTGCCAATCGTGCTGCCGAAGTCAAAAATGGCGGCGCCGTCGTTGCCGTCGCCGAGCTTCACCCAAGCCGAGACGGTGAAATTCGTCCTCGGGTAAACGGCGTTGTACTCCGAAAAAGCCATGTCGTCGCCACCGAAAGCGAGGGCAGCGCCGAGCGTGGGCGAAAGCGTGACGACCGCCTCCGGCACAGGGTTGCCGTTGACGGTGGTGACCCGCCCGGTGACCACGCCATTGGGATTTAAAAAGCCGATGGACTCGCCCTTCGAACCTTCGCCAAAGTCGTTGACGCCGCTAACCTGGTACTTGTAAAACTTGCCCGCAACCACGTTGAAATCCACGTAAGTAAAAGTTCCGCCGTCGAGGGTGGCGAGCAGCGCCCCGTCCCGGTAGAGTTTAAAACTGGTGGCTTTTGGGCTGAGCGGGTCGGCGAACCATTCGACCTGCACCCGGTCTGCCAGCTCGCCCTCGCTGGCGAGGACGCTGGGCGGGTTGGGCGCTTTCAGGTAGCGAGCCCAGAAGCCGAAAGCGCCCCGGTGGGTCGAGCTAAAATGGTCGCCCACGACAATCTGCCCGAAGGTGAATTTGGTGCTGTACTGGGAATTGACGGCATTGCTGACGCTGCCGTAGTTGAAAAAAACTTTGCCCGTGTCGTAGTCGTCGTCGCTGGCGGTGACGCAGTTCGGGCTGATTTGCGCCCTGCCGACGGTCGCCGCAAGCAGCAACAGGAGGAGGTGAATGATATTTTTCATGTGGTTGAAATCGAATTTGAGTGAATGGAACAAGGGGGAGCCGGGTGTTTTTTTTTTGGGAAATTTTTTAAAAATTTAACGAAAAAAAAAAAACCCCGACAAAGGCTTATTGGCCCTGAAGCCGCGTTTTTATTTTTTGGGTTAATTTTTAAAAAATTTCCCCTAAAAAAATAACCCCGCTCCATCGTCTTCTTCGCCGTGAAGCAGCTTATTTCTGCGCCGTGCCTGCCGTGTTGTTTTCCAATTTCACGAGTCTGCTTTCCATGCTTTCGAGGCTGTTCCGCAACGCCGCATTTTCCCATTGCAATTGCTCCACCCGGCGGGCAAGCTCCTGCGTGGCGCTCACGTTGAGCATGGAAATGGCGTCGTAGTCCACGACGTGGAAATCGTTCACCTGTTTTCCATACACAAAAAGGCGGGCGGGCTGCCGTTCCGGGCTAAAAGTGAGGCTGTTTTCGGTAGGCGCCGTCAGCACTTCGGCGAACAGTTCCGCACCTTTTTCATCGAGGCACTTGATGCGGTCGCCGGGAGACAAGCCATGCGGACGGGGCAGCGTGACGGTCAGCCGTTTTTCATTTTCCTGAAAATCAAGGCTTTGCGCCACCTGCATCACGTCGGGCAGGAAGTCCCGGGTGAAACTCACGGCTTCGGGCATCACCGCTTTCAGTTGCTGGGCGATGACTTTGGTCTGCATGGCGCTGCCTTTGGCGAGGCTGTCTAAGTAAGTGTAGCGGGTGATTTCGATGCGGTTGAGGCGGGCGAGGTCGGCAGCGGCGTCGCTGCGCCCGATGATGTGTTTGATGCGGGCATCGGAGAAGTTAAAGCTCGACCCGCTGACGAAAGCATCCGTGGCGCAGATACTGCCGGTGGCAAATATGGTGGCTGGACCCATCCAGTTGCTTGCGCTTACAATTCCGGCGGTACTGACGTTAAAATATTTGATGTCGGTGCCGCTGTTGTTGCCGCTTGTGCCGGTGACGTGAAGCGGGGCTTGTGGCGATGTGATGCCGATGCCGACCCTGCCATTGCTTTTTATTCTCACGGCATCGGTTATCGAATTGCCGTTTTTCGTTCTTAATTGCATGTCAATGGAAGATGTGCCCGAATCGTCCCTCGCCTGAATGTAGGCTGTGCCGGACAAACCGTCGCCTTCATTCGCATAAAAATATACGTGCCCCTTGCCGTAATAGTCTCCCGCGACATGAAGCGTTTGTTTCGGCGAGGTGTTGCCGATGCCGACATTGCCGCCGGGCTTGATAAAAATTCGCCCATCCGCAGCCCCGGTTTCCGCAAAATTTAGCCCATTGTTGAGAAGATTTACGTGCCATTGGTTAGCGCCTTGCGCATTCTTTATGCCCAGATTGTAGGTGGTGCCGAGGTTGTCGGCGGTGAGGGTACCGACGTTCATGGTGCCAGGGAAATGAAGGTTGGTGCCGTTGTAGGTCAATCCTACTGCGGCGCTCGTTCCTTTTTTGAATTCGAGCACGGCATTGTTGTTCGAGGCGCTTTCCAGGAGGAGTTTGGCGGCGCCACCGCCATTTTTCACGTGCAACTGGTAGCCATCCGCCGGTGCGTTGGTGCCTGCCCCGATTGCGCCGGTGGAGGGAAAAATATTCCCCTGCCCGATGAGCGAGAGGGCATACGGCGTCGAAGTGAGCCGGGCACGGGGCAGCAGTTCCGTCCCGCCCTGCACCGTGACGCCGAGGTAATAAGTGGTGTTGAACGTTAGGTCCAGAGCCTCCACCGAGCCGAGCAGGGCGCTGTACACGCCACCTGCCACCTCGACCGGTTGCGTTTCCGACCACAGCGCCGTGCCGCCGGTCTCGGCGCTGTACAGTTTGAAAGTGAGGTTGTACGTGCCGTCCGTGAGGGCGGCGCCGAAGGATTTTTGCACCAGCCCCTGGATGCTGAGCACGGGGGATTGGGCGTGAAGCGGAAGGGTTGCCAAGGCAACGAAGAAGGAGAAGAGGAGGATGTTTGAAGCTTTCATTGTTGAAGATTTATGGCATAAAACTCCCCGGCAACCTGCATGCAGGAGGCTGCCAGCGAAGGATTTTGTTGAAGTGAAATTTGACTTGGAAGTATGGTTTTGAGCAGGAACACTCTTTTGGCGGGCGATGATTTTTTTAAAAATCATCGCCCGCCGTCGCTCGTTTATTCCGTCCGCATAATCACCTGCCGGATGTCCTGGCGTACGAGCGTCCGGGTGGCTTCGACCCGTTTGCTGATGTGCGCATCGGTCATGCCGGGATAGACGGTTTGCCATGCCTTGCCGTCATCGTTGTCCATATCCTCCCATTTGTCGTAGAAGTCAATGGTGGAGCAGTCGTAAGCTTGCCCGGCGCCCTGCGGAACGACCATGTAGTTGAGGTTCCAGCCTGCCCGGTTGCCCAGGTCAATGTTCTTTTGGTGAACGGGCTTCACGAAGCGGGTTTCCATTTCCACGTAGTCGTCCCAGCCGCCGGGAGGGACTTTGAAGAAGTTCTCGACGATGTAGTTGTCTTTGAAATCCTTTTTGGTGATGAAATCCCGGTCTCGCCAGATTTCGGATTTCACCCGGTCGCGGTACATTTCGGTGTTTTCGACGAGGGGCTTGAGGTTGGCGGGCAGGGCTTTCTGCTCGGCGTCCCAGTTGTCCCAGAGGTGTCCGATGGCGTCCCAGTTTTCCACGTAGGTGATGACAATGAAATCGTATTCGGTGTTAGTCCCCGCCGGGTACAGCACTTCTTCGACGTGCCACCATTTGATTTTGCCCTGCTTCACGCGGTTCTGGTGGATGGTTTTCCACGCTTTTTCGCATTCGAGGTACTTGTCGTACATGCCGGGTTTGACCTTCATGTAGTCGCAAAGGGCGTAGCCGCCCTGGGCGTCGAGGTTGGAGAAAAAGAGGCAGCAGGCTGCCAGGGAGAGGATGGAAGTCAATGCTTTCATTTTGATGAAAATTTTAAGGTGAAAAGATTGGCATGCCCCGTTCGTCACGAGGCGATGATGATGGAGTGAATTGCCGTCAGTCTTCTGATTTGATGAATTTCAACGAAGCGCCGGCAGCAAATTGCAAGTAGTATTGACCGGGCAGGAGGTCATGCGTATCTACCCAATTGTCGTCCACGGTAACGAAGACGGTTTTGACCACTTTCCCTGCCGAATTGACAATCCTGGCGAAGGCGCTGTGCGTCAAATTTTCCACGACTAAAGTATCCGAAGCCGGATTGGGATAAACGCTGACGCCGCTTTGCCGTGCCTCCCCGGCGTCTGAAATGACCCCCTCGATTTTGGAAATCTTACCTGCGCCAAATTGCCCGAAATAGAGCGTGGAGCCGCTGATTGCCAGCCCGGTCGGGTTGGAAAGCCCGGTCGCCACTTCCACCGGCAGGGCGTCGAGGGTGGCGATATTTATTTTTGAAATCGTGCCTGCGCAAAACTCACCGAAATACAAATTGTCACCTTCCAACAGCAAATGACCGGGGCAATCCAACCCCGTCAGGAAAACTTGCGGCATGGGAGCGGGAGCGGAAACGTCCACCTTGAAAATCATCCCGGCATTGAAATCGGCGATGAACAGGCGGTTGCCGCTTTTCGCCAGGCTGGTCGGATTGCTCAACCCAATCGCGACGACCACCGGCGTCGGGTTGGCGTCGGTCAAATTGATTTTGCTCACCTTGCCTGTTGCCAAGTCGCTGAAATACAAGGTGTTGCCGTCGAGGAGCAGGGCTTCCGGCTTACCGGAAACGGTCAGCACCACCTCCGGCGTGGGGTTGGCTACCGCCAGGTGAATGCTGGAAATCGTGCCTTCGTCTTCGTCGGAAAAATAGAGGTGCGCCCCGTCGTTTGCCAAGCCAAAGGGCAGTTGC
>CAZHLB010000352.1:0-6946 GCA_964533005.1 uncultured Saprospiraceae bacterium | reverse complement strand
TGGCTTGACCGACGGAACCTATCCCATCATGGATTCCGACAAAATCACCTACCACGAATTGATGGAAGCCTACCTGAGCGACGAAGCCAGACCTGGCATGTCAGTCAAAGAGCGCATCGGCGACCTGCTTGGCGAGCGTCCATTTTCTCCAGTGATGAAAAAACTGGACTGGCTGGGGCTTTTCAGCAAGAAAAAAATCGGCTTGCCCAATGCCACGCCTGCGCTCATCCTCGAAAATCTCCTGCTCGAAAAATGGAAGCTCAACCCCGACGACAGAGACCTTATTATTATGCAACACGAGTTCGAGTACGAGTTGGAAGGCAAGCAGCGCCGCCTGTTTTCGACGCTTGTCCTCGAAGGGCATGATTCGGAGGATACGGCGATGGCTCGGCTGGTCGGATTGCCGCTCGGCATTTTTGCGAAGCAGGTGATGACGAGCGGAATTACTTCACGGGGCGTGAATATTCCGGTGCAAAAGGAAGTTTATGAGCCGGTGCTGGAGGAGTTGAAAGAATATGGCGTCATCTTTCACGAGCGGGAGGAGGTGCTTTGAGCTTCAACAATGTCAACTCCCTTCAAATTTTCCAGGCGCTCCAGTTCGCCACGGCAATCGGCATCGGCATTTTGCTGGCGAAAAGCGGCTTGCCCACCAGTCAGATTTCGATTTACGAAGCGCTGCTTTTCATCGCCAACCTGACCAGTTTTTTCTGGATTGTCGGCGGTCAAAACACGCTGCTGCAACTCTTTCCCACCCTCGGCGACGAGGCAAAAAAAACGGCGCTATTCAATATTTTCCTACTTTTTACGGCGGCAAGTTTGGCAACCGGCAGCTTTCTTTTTTTCACCCAAGATTTTGTCAGTCAACGACTTACCAATTTCACCCACCTTCCTCACCTTGACTTGCTCTCTTTGTTCATTTTGCTGAACAGCCCTGCCTACCTGCTCTCTTTTTTCTATTTATTGCTGAAAAAATACCAGGATTTGGTCGTGTATGCAATCGTCAGTTCCGGCTTGCAAATCGTGGCAGTGACCCTACCGATTTTTTTAGGTTATAGCCTTCGTGAGTCCATGTTTGCCCTGTTTGTTTTGGCAGGATTGAAATTCGGCTGGTGCGCCATCGTGGTTTTGAAGCACGGAAAGCTTCGCTTCGACCCGGCTTTTTTCAAAAAATTCCTGCCGCTCGCTGCGCCGTTGTTGTTGCTGGCGCTACTTGGCAGGTGCTCGGAATACGTCAGCGGCTTGGCGGTCGCCCGGCTTTTCGAGGACGAAAAAGCCTTCGCCATTTTCCGTTTTGGCGCACGGGAATTTCCGATTGCAGTGCTGATGGTGGGTGCGCTGGCGACTTCTCTCGTGCCGGAAGTGATTGAAAATCTGGAAGTTGGCTTGCGCCGAATCAAAGACACGACCCGCCGCCTTTCGCATTGGCTCTACCCAATCAGCATGGTTTCGATGCTGGCAAGCCCATTTCTGTTCCCCATCCTTTTCAATCCTGATTTTAAAGACTCGGCTAGGATTTACAACATTTTCACCTTGCTGCTGACCAGCCGGATTTTGCTGCCGCAAGTGGTTTTGATGAGTAAAAGGAAGAACTACGTGCAGAACCTCAGCGTGGCAATCGAGGTGGTCGTGATTATCTTTTTGAGCTGGTGGCTGGGAAAAAATTTCGGATTGGAAGGCATTGCTTTCGCAACGGTGATTGGATTTATGGTGGAGAAATTGGTGCTGGTGGGATATGCTTGGCGGGTGCTAAAAATTCCGGTTTCGGCGTATCTGGATGGGCGTATTTACTTGATTTACAACGTCTTGTTGGTTGCGACGTATTTGGTTTCGCTAAAGTTTTGACTCACCTTTCCGAAAGTTTGAAACTTTCGGAAAGGTCAACCCGCCACCCTCAAAACCGAATCATCTTCACCCCATTTCGCTCCGACAAAAACCGCCGCAAAATCCGCTTCACCTCCGGGTTGCTGTCTGCCGGTGAAATCGCCTCCCGCAACTCCCACAACTCGCCGTTCATCTCCGAAACATTGGCAAATCCGCAGCCCCGGTACTCGCCATTTTCCACCAAAATCACGGCGTTTTCGTCGTCGCTTCTGCCTTTGTCGAGCAGGAAAAAATTCTTTTCGGGCAAGGCTTCGTCCAATGCTTCGAAGGCGAGTTGCGCCCGCTCGTTGTAGGTTTCCGGCGGCTCCTGACCGATGCAGGCGCCGTGGCAGTGGTGCAAATGGAAGTCGAAACAAGCGCCGGTTTTATCCTCCAAATGGCAGAGCCTTAGGCAAAGCTCGAACTGCCGTTGGATGCTTTTCAGCCAGCTTTTTGCGTGCGCCAGCTTTGGGTATTCGGCAACGATTTTCAGCTTTTTCCTCGTTTTTACATTCGGTTTTGCCACATCGAAACAGAGATAGCCTTGCTGGTCGTGCCAGGCGTGGATGACAAAAGGGAATTGGCTGTTGCGCTGCGCCCGGTTCACCGCAGGCCGGATGCGTTTGATTTCCTGCGACTCGACGAGCAACGCAACCAACTCACTGCCAGTCAGTTCCCACGAAACGTCGTGGACGAGGGCTTGCAGTTTGCCCGCTTTTTCAGTCTTGTCAGAAAAATGTTCGGCGACCCGCTTTTTGATGTTCAGGCTTTTGCCGACGTAAACTACCTCGTTGTTTTCGTCGTGGAAATAATAGACGCCGCAGCCTTCGGGGATGCTATGCAGCTTTTCGAGGGTGAAATTTTTGGGCAGCAGCGCCTCTTTCACGCCGAGGTTGACCATGTGTTGGATGTTCTCGGCGGAGGCTTCTTTTGCAAGAATTCGCTCGAATAAATCCACCGTCGCCATTGTGTCGCCCATCGCCCGGTGGCGCTCTCCGGCGTTGAGGTTCATGATGTTAATCAAATGCCCAAGGCTGTAGGAATGGTGACCGGGAAAGGCTTTTCTCGCCAGCCGAACCGTGCAAAGTTGCTTGCGAATGAAGGGATAACCCAGCCGCCGAAACTCCTCCTGGATGAAACTGTAGTCGAAACGAACGTTGTGCGCAACGAAAATCGCCCCCTCGGTCAGCTCCACGATTTGCTTCGCCACCTCGTAAAATTTCGGAGCGTTCGCCACCATGTCATTCGTGATATTGGTCAATTCGGTGATGCCGTAGGGAATCGGGCACTCAGGATTGAGAAGCGTCTCAAAAGAATCCAGAACTTCCCGCCCGTTGTGAAGCACGATGGCGATTTCGGTAATTTTATGCCGGGCAGCCGAGCCGCCGGTTGTTTCTACGTCAATGATTGCGTAGCGTTTTTCCATGCCTGGATAGGGAGGAGGGAGGAGGAATGAGGGATGATGCACATCATCCCTCATTCCTCCTCCCTCATCCCTGAATTTCAAACATTATGGTTGTAAAAGTAAAAGTTTTTGTTGCATTGCTGGCGCTCCTGCCGGGGCTGAATTTTTCCTGCGAAACGAAAAAATTGCCCGCCGCCAACGAGCCTGCTGTTTCAAACCAGGAACAACTGCCTGAGAATCAACGCAAAATCATAGTCGGAGCAGAGCGGATGCAGGAATACCTGCCGTTGCTGCAAGGCAAAAAAATAGCCCTCGTCGTCAACCACACCTCCCTCGTTGGCGAGACTCACCTGGCTGACACTTTGTTTCAATTGGGCATCCAAATCGAAAAAATCTTCGCCCCGGAGCATGGTTTTCGTGGCACGGCAAGCGACGGCGAAACCGTCAAAGACAGCAAGGACGCTGCCACCGGCATCCCCATCCTCTCCCTTTACGGCAGCAAAAAGAAACCCGACCGGCAGGATTTGGCAAACCTCGACCTCGTCATTTTTGACATTCAGGACGTGGGGGCGAGGTTTTACACCTTTATTTATACGATGACTTACGTGATGGAAGCCTGCGCCGAAAACAACCTGCCGCTGCTTGTCCTCGACCGACCCAATCCCAACGGGCATTTTGTGGACGGCAACATTTTGAAGCCGAGCCACCGCTCGTTTGTGGGTTTGCATGAAATTCCGGTAGTGAATGGCATGACGGTTGGCGAATACGCAAAAATGGTCAATGGCGAAGGCTGGCTGGCTGGTGGAGTGCGTTGCGATTTGAAAGTGATTGCCTGCGAAAACTACGACCACCGCACTGCCTACGATTTGCCGGTGAAGCCTTCGCCCAATTTGCCCAATATGCGGGCGGTTTATCTCTATCCTTCGATTTGTTTTTTTGAAGGAACGGTCGTCAGCGTGGGCAGAGGGACGGACAAGCAGTTTCAGGTCATCGGTGCGCCGGGTTTTGAAAAAGGCAATTTTTCTTTCACGCCACGACCGATGGAAGGGGCAAAAAATCCTCCGCAAGAGGGAAAAGTTTGCAACGGATATGACCTGACGCATTTGAAACCGGAAGATTTGCGCCAGCGCAATACGCTGGATTTGAGCTACTTGCTGAATTTCTACCGGGATTTTCCAGATAAGTCGAAGTTCTTTTTGGAGAACTTGTACTTCGACAAATTGGCGGGCGGGACGGAGTTGCGGGAGCAAATCGTGAAAGGCATGAGCGAGGCGGAAATTCGGGAAAGTTGGCAGCCGGGTCTGGAAAAATTCAAAGCGATTCGCAGGAAATATTTGATTTACAAAGACTTCGATTGAATAATCAGTTCGGTAAAATCAAACACCACTTTTTCTTTTCAACACATAGTCACATAGACCACATAGCGTTGATAATCAATCATCTATGTGCCCTATGTGACTATGTGTTGAAAAGAAAAAAGTCGTGTTTCATTGCTTTTCAAAACTGCCACCTCACCTGCATTTTCACCTCTGATTTCACCGGCTTCGCAATTTCCTCCAAGCCCGACCCAACCGCCCCCAAATTGGAATACCTCGAATTCGAATATCGCCCTTCGAGCATCCAGTGATGATTGATTCGCCAGCGGCAATTCAAGTAAAACCGGATGCCTCGGTCAAAATACGCCGGGATGGAATAGTCATTCATCAAGTCGTTTTCATAGCTGTAAAATCGAATGGCGTAGCCGTCCGTGTCGAAAATGGCGAGGCGGGTGCTGAACGAAAACGGCGAGCCTAAATCTTTGAAAATCAAGTCTTGAGAGAGCAGCGAGCCTTTGTTTTTCACGCCTTCTTTTTCTGAAAAGCCAGTTTCGAAGCGGCTTCGCAACTCGATTTCTGGCGTCAGTTTGTAGGAAAAATGCAGGCGGGTTTGCACGTTTTTTCGCTCTGCCAAAGTTGCCAGCTTGCCCGTTTCGAGGTCGGCGTCTTCTCCCTTCACCTCGGTTTTGATTTGAAAATAGGCTTCCATTTTTCGCCGCTTTTCGTAGGTCAGCCTGCCCAGCCACTCGTGCCCGGCGGAGGGCGAACTGGCTTTGTAAGTAGCCCAGCGGTGTTTCCAAAAATCGAAATAGGCATTCACCCGCCAACTCATCGCAGGCTGGGCGGCGATGCCGAAGTAAGTTCCATTTTCATTTCTCGCACCTGCGGTTTCTGCGAAGGGTTTTGGATTCAACGATTGGTAATTTTTCGGAAAATGGCGATGCACCAAAGCCACGTCCAACTTCCGGTCGAGGGACACGATAGCGCCGTGCAAAGTGGCGATTGCGCCGTTTTGGCTCCTTGCCGTTTCACCGAAAAAATAGAGGTTGCGATGCGTGAAAGCGTAGTCGGCGCTCAGGTTAAACAGTTGGTTTCCAGCAAAATAGAAGCGGTTGTAAACTTCCGGCGAAGGTTGGAGCGGCTTGCTCAGATGCTCGGACAAAGCATTCAAACCGACGTGCCAGCGCCCTTTTTTGAGTTGCAACGACCCGCCGAAAGACGTTTGCCGCACCGCATTTTCATCTTCGATTTCTGCCTCAGTGCGGTGCAACCCGGATGCTTGCAGCGAGGTCAGGTAGGCGCTATTTTCCTGAAAATCAGGGTCTTCCGGCATTTCATCTGGCAATTTCAGGTTGGCGTCTCGACGACGGATGGAGGCAAAGGCGGTGAGTTCCAGGTTTTTCCCAAAATCAATCGTTGCGCCTGCGCCCCGGAAAAAATCGAACTCGCTCACCGAGGAGTAAGGACGCAGCGTCCTGCCGTTTTTGCTGACCAAAGTTGCCAGGGCGCTTTTCCTTGCCGCAAAGCCTTGCCACAAAATCAAGCCCTGCCCCAACGAGACGGAAAAATCACCTAACGCAATGGCTTTCAATCTTTTGGATGGATTCTTCAAGAAGAAATGAGCCGAGTAAAAATCGAAGCCTTTGCGGTTGCTGCCTTTGAAAAACTCCTCCCCGGCGTCTTTTTCGCCGGTAAATCCGGCAGAGATGTTGCCTGAAAAATAGCGGTAGCGCAGGTACAACCTGTTCCGGTCGCCGAGGTAGCCGCTGCCAGCGGAGTCTTGCGGGGCATAGCCTTCCGCCGCCTGCAAAGTCCTTGACCAGCGCAGAAGCAGTTGATTTTTAGCCTCTTGCGAAAAAATGCCCTGCTCCAAAATGCCCGGTTCGCTCACTTTTACAAAGGGAAGCATTTGCCGGATGGTCGCCAAATCGAAGCCGGGCACGGCTTGCAACTCAAAAATGGAAAGCAATGCGCCTGCATTTTCCTGGTGGGCGAGCAAGGCTTGTTTTTGCAAATCCGTCAAAAAAGGAAGCTCGTCCAAGTCGGCAGGGGTGGCAAGATTGAGGTCGAGCGGGCGGCGGCGCAAGTGCTCAAGACCATCGAAAATGGCGTTGTAATCGAAGGCAGTTTCGTCGTCCTGGCTCTGCGTGAAAGGTTCGAGTAAATCTTCGGAAAGGTTTGGCGGCAGCGAATCAGGCTGCCCGGCGAGGAGGTGGCAAAGTGCCAATGGAAGGAGGAGGGTGGCAAGCTTTCTCATGCTTTTTTTGTGTAGTTCGGTTTCAAAGGTAGGCGCTGGTTTTGGAATTGAAAAGACCTGTTGAGTAGTCTGCCCCAATTAACCTGACAAGTGCATTTAAGCTCGTCA
>CAZHLB010000351.1:1938-6948 GCA_964533005.1 uncultured Saprospiraceae bacterium | reverse complement strand
GGGTTCAGCCCGCCTGAGTTTGCGCAGGCGGCGGGCTGAACCCCGCCGCTACAATCCGAGCGTCACCCAAAAGCCAAAGTCTCATCAATGGCACGCACCAATTCCTCGTTGTCAAAAGGCTTGGTCAGGTAAATTTCAGCGCCGGTGGCGTAGCCGTTAAAGCGGTCGGCTTGCGAGCCTTTGGCAGTCAGGAAGATGATGCGGGTGTTTTCGTGTGAAGGATTTTCCCGGATTTGCCGGGCTACTTCGAAGCCATCCATGCCAGGCATCATCACGTCCAAAACGACCAGGTCGGGCTGGAAATTTGCCATTTTTTGCAAGGCTTCCTGCCCGTTCATGGCTTTCTCGACGGCGTATCCTTGCTGAGAAATCAGGAAGTCCAGGGCAACGAGGATGTTTGGCTCGTCGTCCACAATGAGGATATTTGTTTTACTCGTTGGATTCATCGCAGGCAAAGATATGGCAAAATCGTTCCGTTGGATGCTTTGCGACCCGGTGACAAAAATTATTTATCTAAACATATACCTATCTGCATGTTTGAATAAATTTGCCGAAGGTTTAGGGGGTTTAGAGAGGTTCAGGAAGGTTTAAAGCCTGTTCCAAAACCTCGTTCCGTAGGAACGGCATGTTTGTAGAAATCGGCTAACGCCCTGCTTTCCCGTTCCGTAGGAACGGTATATGTCGCCACTGACATATCGTTCCTACGGAACGGGAACGTATGATTTGCTGGGGTTCTACAAACATGCCATTCCTACGGAACGAGGTTTCGGAACAGGCTTTAAACCTTCCTGAACCTCTCTAAACCTCCTAAACCTCCAATTTTCTTGCGCCATGAGCTATCAAGAACTTTACGCCCGCAGCCTCGCCGAGCCGGAAGCTTTCTGGGAAAACCAAGCCCGCAGCCTCCGCTGGTTTCATTTCCCCGAAACCATTTTGTCTCAAAATGAGCAAGGTCTTTATCGTTGGTTCAAGGGCGGCAGGCTGAACACTTGTTACCTGGCGCTCGACTGGCAAGTGGCGAGCGGGCGAGGCGAGCAGGTGGCGCTGATTTACGACAGCCCGGTCACTGGCGTCAAGCAGACTTTCACCTACCGGGAATTGCTGGAAGACGTAGCAAAATTTGCCGGTGTCCTAAAAAACCTCGGCATAGAAAAAGGCGACCGGGTCATTATTTACATGCCGATGGTTCCACAAACGGTCATCGCCATGCTCGCTTGCGCAAGATTAGGGGCGGTGCATTCGGTCGTTTTTGGCGGATTTGCGGCGCACGAACTGGCGCTGCGAATTGATGACGCCAAGCCAAAAGTCTTGCTAACTGGCAGTGGCGGCATCGAGTTTACCAAAATCATCCCGTACAAACCCATCGTTGATGCTGCGCTTGCGGAGGCTTCGCACAAACCCAATGCAGTGGTCGTGCTGCAACGTGATTTTGTCAAAGCCGAACTGACGCCCGGGCGTGATTTTGATTGGAACGATTTGCTCGAAAAAGCCTCGCCTGCCACCTGGGTCGAAGTCGAAGCCACCGACCCGCTTTACATTTTATACACCTCCGGCACGACTGGCAAACCCAAAGGCATCGTCCGGGACAATGGCGGTCACGCCGTTGCTCTGCTGGCGAGCATGAAATACGTCTATGACGTGCATCCCGGCGACGTGTATTGGGCGGCTTCGGACGTGGGCTGGGTGGTCGGGCACACGTATATAGTATATGCGCCGCTGCTGCATGGCTGCACGACTATTTTGTTCGAGGGAAAGCCAGTGCGGACGCCGGACGCAGGCACTTTTTGGCGCATCATCGAAGAATATGGCGTGAAAGTGCTTTTCACTGCGCCGACAGCCATTCGTGCCATCAAAAAAGAAGACCCGGATGGTTTGCTGGCTGCGAAATATGATTTGAGCAGCTTGAAATACCTGTTCCTCGCAGGCGAAAGGTGCGACGTCGCGACTTTGAACTGGTCGGAAAACCTGCTCCAAAAACCCGTCCTCGACCATTGGTGGCAAACCGAAAGCGGCTACCCGATGCTGGCAAACCCGGCTGGCGTTGAACTCATGCCTGTCAAACCTGGCTCGGCGACCAAGCCATTTTTTGGCTTCGACATCCAAGTTTTAAATGCCAATTGCCAGCCTGTTGCAACAGGTGAAGAAGGCGCTGTCACCATCCGCCTACCCTTGCCGCCAGGTTGCCTCCCGACGCTTTGGGAGAATGACAGCCGCTTCGTCGAAAGCTATCTCGACCCGTACCCCGGCTACTATTTTTCAGGCGACGGCGGCTACCGGGACGAGGATGACTACTTTTTCATCACCGGCAGAATGGACGACGTCATCAATGTTTCCGGGCATCGGCTGTCCACTTCGGACATGGAAGAAGTGGTTGCAGCGCACCCGGCGGTAGCGGAATGCGCCGTCGTTGGCGTCGAAGATGAACTGCGGGGACAGGTGCCGGTCGGCTTCGTCGTGCTGAAAGGCGGGGCGGAAATTTCAGATGAAATGCTTCAAACGGAGTTGGTGCAGATGGTGAGAAACTCGGTCGGGGCGCTCGCTTGCTTCCGGCAGGCGGCGGTCGTGAATAGGTTGCCGAAGACCCGTTCCGGCAAAATTTTACGAAAAATCATGCGCCACATCGCCGACGGAAAAGCCTTCACGCCGCCTTCGACCATCGAGGACATGAGTGTGCTGGACGAGCTTTCAGAAAAAATGAGGGAGCAGCGCATCGGGGTCGCCTTTTTGGATGACAGTAGAAATGTCATTTCTTGAAGAAATGACATTTCTCTTCCATGCTTGATTTCGTTTTGTTTAAAGATTGGCGGCTCCATGCTGGGGTCGCTTTTTCTTTTTGGAGCGAAAACCAAACCCCCGCCTACCTTTGTTGTAGAAACCAAAATATGTAGATATGCCGATACAAACTCCTTTCGATTTAGCCTTCCTCGAAAAAGCTACGGAAAGCCTCCGAGCCGTCGCCCACCCAATCCGGCTCGGCATCATTGATTTGCTGTTTCACAACGAGCAGCTTTCAGTCACAGAAATTTACGAGACGCTGAAAATCGAGCAGGCGGTCGCTTCTCACCACCTGCGAATTATGAAAGACCGGAACATCGTCGCTGTCGTGCGGGATGGAAAAAATGCCAACTATTACCTCACCGACAAGGATTATTACCAAATCGTGGATGCGTTGACGAAGCTGATTTGAGGCTTGATAGAACACGGATTGGACGGATGCGACGGATTCTCACTGATTTTCACGTCCCAAACCGTAAAAATCCGTCGCATCCGTCCAATCCGTGTTCTATCAAGCCTCGTTGCGCCCAACCTGCCTGAAATTATTTCCCCGTTCTAAGCCACCTCGCCTTCCTTCTTTTTATTCCGCCAGTCTGAATTTTCCCCGTCAAAAAATTTCCCAAAAAAAAAATTTCAAAAAATTTTTGATTAATATAGATATGTAGATACATTAGCGCCAGAATTCGACGGTGGGCTTTTTTTCGCACTGGTTTGCCCACCCGGTTTTGGGGTCAGCCGACTCGTGAGAGGGTCGGCGACCAAGTTTGAAACTCAATCAAGGTTCTCATAATCCAACATTCAAGCACATCAACGTTATGAAAAATTTCTACCTACTTTTTGCACTCCTGTTCGTTGCCGGGCTTTGCAGCCAAGTCGCAGCGCAGCAGCCCGCCACTGAAACGCCGCCTGCTTTTGGCATCAAGCTCGGCGGCTTCGTCAAAGTGGACTACATGTTCGACTCCCGCCAGACGGTCGCTCCGAGGGAAGGACATTTCAACCTCTTCCCCGCCGCCGCTTCCAAAGGCGCTGACGGTGAGGACGTTAACGCAACGCCAAACTTCAACATGCTCGCCATCCAGAGCCGGTTGAAAGGCACGATTACGGCGCCAGATTTTTTCAGCGCAAAAACGAGCGGCGTCATCGAAGGCGAGTTCTTCGGGCACACTGATGCAGACATCAACGGCTTCCGCCTCCGCCATGCCTTCGTCAAATTGGACTGGGCAAAATCCTCGCTGCTTTTCGGACAAACCTGGCACCCGATGTTTGTCGCAGAATGCTACGCCGACGTGTATAACTTCAACACCGGTGCGCCTTTCCAGCCGTTTTCCCGCAACCCGCAGATTCGTTTTTCGACAAAAGGCAAGGTGAAAATCATCGCCGCTGCCATGAGCCAACGTGACTTTGCAAGCAGGGGTCCCAAT
Organism: uncultured Saprospiraceae bacterium; assembly: GCA_964533005.1. Taxonomy (GTDB): domain Bacteria; phylum Bacteroidota; class Bacteroidia; order Chitinophagales; family Saprospiraceae; genus UBA6168. The sequence goes on along the minus strand of CAZHLB010000351.1, from coordinate 2,752 downwards.
CCTTCCACCGGCGTTGCAGAGCAATCCTCTGCTTTCCTGCGCAATGCGGTGATTCCCAACCTGCACGGTCAACTCCAATTCGGCAACGAAAAAGTGACCGCCGGGGCTGGCGTGGACTACAAAGCCATCAAGCCTCGCCTGAAAGATTTGAAGGGAAACAAGACGGACGAAACCGTCGCCGGGCTTTCCTACATCGCCTACCTGAAAGTGAAAGCAGGCAAAATGACCTGGAAAGTCGAAGGCACTTACGGTGAAAACCTCGCCGACCATATCATGATTGGCGGCATCGCCGAGACGGGAATTGACAGCACCAGCGGCGCATATTCGTACAGCCCGATTGGCGTGGCGAGCGTCTGGACGGAACTCATGGGCGGCAACGACAAAATGGAATGGGGTCTTTTTGTCGGCTACGCCAAAAACTTAGGAACTGACAAGCCGCTCGTCGGCAGCATGTACGCTTTCCAGGGTTCGGTTGACAATGCCATGCGCATTGCTCCACGAATTGGCTGGAAATCGGGCAAGATGAAAATCGGCTTCGAGTTGGAATACACTGCTGCGCAATACGGCAAATTTGCCAAAGGCACCAGCGAAGTCAACGTCAAGAACGAGGATGGCTCGGAAATCGAAGCGGTTTCCAACATCCGGGGCTTGCTCATTGCCATGTACTCTTTCTGATTTTTTTTGACTGAAAACATCTAAACATTTAGATATTCGCATTCATCAACGCAAGGATTTGTAGCCGCCCAAAAATTTTTTGGGGGGGCGTTTAGACACTGAAACAAAATTTGGGGGGGAAAATAAAAAAAAGAAACAC
>CAZHLB010000351.1:0-1928 GCA_964533005.1 uncultured Saprospiraceae bacterium | reverse complement strand
AATTCATCACCGCATGCTTTTGTTGCCGCCAAACTTGTTGGGGGGGCTCCTTGCAGCCTGCCAAACATGTTTGGCGGCTACAAATCCAAAATCGAAACCGGCTGGCTGTCTTGCAATGCTTCGACCTTCCAATGGCGACGCTGCGAGGCAAGCCGACCCGGTTGCAAATTCTCTTCACAATGAATTCAACGGCAACACTAACTGAACCTCATGTTCAGCATGGTCATGACCACCAGCAGGGCAACAAGCCAGATAAAGGCATCTGGAAAATCATCACGGCTTCGTCGGTGGGCACGCTGATTGAGTGGTACGACTTCTACATTTTTGGCAGTTTGGCTGCCATCCTCGCCCTACAGTTTTTCCCGAGGGACAACCCGACGGCTGCGTTCCTGAGCACACTGGCAACTTTTGCCGCAGGCTTCATCGTACGTCCGTTCGGCGCACTGGTGTTTGGCAGGTTGGGCGACCTCATCGGTCGGAAATACACCTTCTTGCTGACCCTGATTTTGATGGGCGGCTCGACTTTTTTGATTGGCTTTATTCCAAGTTACGAGACCATCGGGCCGCTTGCGCCCATCCTGGTTTTGACCTTGCGACTCATCCAGGGCTTGGCGCTGGGCGGCGAATACGGCGGGGCTGCGACTTACGTTGCGGAACACTCGCCTAAGTCTCGCCGGGGCTATTTCACCAGTTTCATTCAAACGACTGCCACGCTTGGTCTTTTCCTCTCGTTGGGCATCATCCTGCTGACCCGGCAGAGCGTGGGCGTCGAGGAATTTGGGAGCTGGGGCTGGCGCATCCCGTTCTGGGTGTCCATTTTCCTGGTGGGTATTTCGATTTACATCCGCCTGAAAATGCAGGAGTCGCCGCTTTTTGCCAAAATCAAATTGGAAGGAAAAATTTCCAGCAACCCGCTCAAAGAAAGCTTTGGGCACAAATTGAACCTTAAAATGGTGCTGCTGGCGCTGTTTGGTGCAACCGCCGGTCAGGGCGTGGTCTGGTACACGGGACAGTTCTATGCGCTGTCGTTTATTCAGAAAACGTGCAACGTCGAGTTCGTGCAGTCGAACTACATAATTGCCCTTGCCTTGCTCATCGGGACGCCTTTCTTCATCCTATTCGGCAGCTTGTCGGATAAAATCGGGCGGAAAGGCATCATGATGGCGGGCATGTTGATTGCTATTTTGACGTATCGCCCGATTTACAAAGCGATGTATGGTTTGGCGGATGTGAAGCAAAAACAGGAGATTACCGACCAGACAAAAGTGGATGTGAAAATGGCGCTCGTCCCCGGTTCCGTTGGCGACAGCACCCGAACGACAACGACTTTGAAGACATTCACCGACGGCACGACTTACAAAGAGGTGAACAAGCAAGCCGTTCTCTCCGACAAGTCGAAGGAGGCGCCCAAGCCTGAAATCAAGAAGGAAACGAAGCTGCCCGGCGGCGCTTTCGGCATGATGATGTTCCTGGTGCTAATCCAGGTGATTTACGTGACGATGGTTTATGGGCCCATCGCCGCCTTCCTGGTGGAATTGTTCCCGACGAAGATTCGCTATTCGTCCATGTCATTGCCTTACCATATCGGCAATGGCGTGTTCGGTGGTTTGACGCCGTTCATCGCTACCCGTTTGGCGGAGGCGAGCAAAACCGAAGCGAACCCGTCGGGCGACCCCTACGCAGGGCTTTGGTATCCAATCGTCATCGCTGGTGTTTGCTTCATGATTGGCATGTTGTACATGCCTAAACGAACGGATTCGCACGTGAAAGACGAACATCATTAATTATTGGTGATTGGTGATTAGTAATTGGTGATTGGGCAGCCCAATCACCAGTTACTAAACACCAGTCACCCAAAAAAAAATTGCTCATGTGGCGTCTGGGTGAAACACCTGTCTGCAAGTCTGCAAGTCGCTTTGTCATTCTCG
>CAZHLB010000350.1:0-6968 GCA_964533005.1 uncultured Saprospiraceae bacterium | reverse complement strand
AGGTGGTGAAAAACGCCCAGGCGATGGCGCAGGCTTTCACGGAAAAAGGCTACAAAATTATTTCCGGCGGCACCGACAACCATTTGATGCTCATTGATTTGCGCTCGAAAAACGTCACCGGCAAGCAAACCGAAGAAGCCCTCGTGCAAGCCGACATCACCGTAAATAAGAACATGGTTCCATTCGACACGCAGTCGCCGATGGTCACTTCCGGCATCCGGCTCGGCACGGCTGCCATCACGACGAGGGGCATGAATGAGGCGGATTGCCGCAGGGTGGTCGAGTGGATTGACGTCATCGTTGCAGACGTGGAAAACCAGGAATTGATTGCCGCTACCCGGCGAGAAGTGAATGAATTTATGGAGCGGTTTCCGCTTTACGAGAGGGAGTTTGCGTTGGAAAAGTAGTTTTATTCGATAAATAAAAATGAACGCAGGAGCTTGATTTCCTTGATTTTATTGAAAACTTTGGGCTGTCTTTTGCCGTTGGGGATAAAGTCTTCACTAAAAAATCAATCAACAATGACAAACTCAAATGTCAAGCGGAACAACCCGCTAGTTTTTGATTCTTATCAAGCGCAGACGCTTGAAAGTGCTTACAATTTGCTGATGAGTGCCTTGTATGATTATGCCGAATCCAAAAACCTTCCGCCACGCGAGGTAGAAGAAATCAAACAACTCTTTCAAAATGCTTATGCCAAAAAGAAGGCAGCGTATTTCTTGCATTCCAAGCTTCGTCAATTTGAAACCCGCCTGGACAAGGCAATTGGATTAGTGCTTGAACAATCATTTCTCGCAAAGCAAGACCTCAATAACGGTTCCCATTTTCCAAAACGAATCAATCACTTTGACAACTATGAACCATTCTGAACTTCCCGACCCTGGCAATTCGGAGTCGAAAAACGAGCCTGACAATTTTCCTTCCTTGCCACAAAACAAAGCCGACCGAATCTTGCAAGAGGTCGAAATTCTGGCTTTCCAGCAAGGCTCCAAATCAGATTTCAACCTGAGTAATTTCAGCGATGAACAGATTGAAAAACTGCTGGACATCCTGAGCAAGAATGAAGAAAATGCTTTTCAGTTTCATTCCAAGCGATTGGAAGTGGCAAAAGAAATCGAGCTAAAACGCATCCAAGCCGCCAATACCAGCCAATTCACATATCGCTATGCCATTGTCGGCGGTTTGATTGGAATTCCAGCCCTCACGGTTTTAATCCTGCTTTTCAAAGATGCCTATTTTATTCCTTGGCTCACCTTTCTGACAGGCTTAGCTGGCGGCATGGGACTGAGCAAAGTATCCAAAGATTTGACGAAAGAACCTGCCAAAAACCCTATCGTGGATGAACCGAAGGGGTAAATTTTTTCCCAAAAATCAAAGACTTTCAATGCCATCTGTCACATCCGCCGCCACTTTCACCATCAAACTTCCCCAATTCGAGGGGCCCTTCGACCTCCTGCTCTTCTTCATCGAGCGGGACGAACTCGACATTTACAACATCCCCATCCATCAAATCACCGAAGATTTTCTCACCTACATCCGTCAGGCGGAAGCGATGAACATAGACCTGGCGAGCGAGTTCATCCTTGTAGCCGCCACGCTCTGCCGTATCAAAGCAAAAATGTTGCTGCCCCGCAAGCCGGTGGACGAGGAGGGCAACGAGATTGACCCCCGCATGGAACTGGTGCAGCGCCTCATCGAGTACAAACGCTACAAAGGCATCCTCGACGAAATGCGCCAACTCGAAGAACAGCGAGCTGTCCGTGCGCCACGTGGAAACGCCAGCCGGGAGCTTCGCCAAATCGCTTCGAAAGCCCTCGTGGACGTTGAACTTGAATCGCTCACCCTGTTCAAATTGCTGAAAACCTTCGAGCGACTGATGCGGGAACACGAGAAGGACGGCAAGCATGTGGTTCACACCATCATGCGCTTCAATTACACCATCGCCGACCAGCAGGAATATATTTTTTCCATCCTGAAACCCGGCAAAAGGGTTGATTTCAAAGCCATTTTCAAAAAATTAGAGAACCGCATCCACGCCATCGTCACCTTCCTCGCCTTGCTGGAATTGCTGAACATGCAGAAAATTGAAATCACCCAGGGCAGCGGTGCGAACAACTTTTGGGTGGCTATGGCAGTTTAGGAGGGCTAAAAATTCCACGCCCTTTTTGTCATTCCCGCAGGGAATCTGTTCTGTCTCACAAAGAGATGAATCAGATTCCCTCCGGGAATGACAAAAAGGGGCAAGTTTTGTCCAACATGAAAAAAGCCACTCGCTTTTTAACTTTTCTTCTCTTTTCACTTTCCTTTTTCACCGCAAAATCACAGGTCATTTTTGGCGAGTCCATCGAAGCATTCGAGCAGCGGGTGCGGCGGGACAGTGCTGAATATCAATCTCTTGCCCAACGTTTTTCCTCCGGCGACACGACGCTGACTTTGCCGCAACTGACTTTCCTTTATTTTGGCAGCGCCTTCCGCTCCGGCTACCAACCGAGTCAGGAGGAGCGCATTCTCGGCGCAGGCAGTGCGCTGGCGCAACGGGAAAAATTCGAGGATGCCCTGCGCCTTTTTCAGAATTTGCTGACGAAAAACCCGGCTTGCCTGCCTGCCTGGTTGGAAAAAGCCTACACCCAATGGTCGGCTGGCGACAGCCTGAGCGTGGGCGCTACTTACAAGCAATATTTCCAACTTTTGCAGGCGCCGCTGACCAGCGGCAATGGCGAGTCGCCGGAAAAGGCTTTCGTAGTGCGCAGCGTCAGGGACATCGAATTGGTGCTCAACGAATTGGGTTACGACATGATGGAGCACACCCTTTTGAAACGCAACGGGCAAAATTTCCAGGTGGTCACCTGCTCCAAAGAAGACAACCCTGGCTTGCAACGAGACTTATATTTTAATGTGCAACTGCCGTTGACTAAGGAAATCCGAACCGTCGTGAAGAAGAAACAAGGCAATTAAAGTGATTGGTGATTAGTGATTGGTGATTGGGGCGTCCCAATCACCAATCACTAATCACCAATCACCAATCACCTTATGCAATCCATTGACATCCAAGCCATCAACCAGCAGATTTTCCACGACAGCGCTTTCGTGGAGCAACTGAACAAGGAAGCCGGAAAGGTCATCGTCGGGCAACATGTGATGCTCGAACGCCTGATGATTGGGCTTTTGACAAAAGGGCACATCCTGCTCGAAGGCTTGCCGGGGCTTGCCAAAACTTTGGCAATCAAAACTTTGGCAAACACCATCCACGCCCAGTTTCACCGCATTCAATTCACCCCTGATTTGCTGCCTGCGGACATCATCGGCACCATGATTTACAATCCATCCACCACCAGTTTTGCCGTGCGCAAGGGGCCCATTTTCGCCAATTTCATCCTGGCGGACGAAATCAACCGTGCCCCGGCGAAGGTGCAGAGCGCCTTGCTCGAAGCCATGCAGGAGCGCCAGGTGACCATCGGCGGCGAGACTTTCAAGCTGGAAGAGCCTTTCCTCGTGCTTGCCACGCAAAACCCCATCGAACAAGAAGGCACTTACCCGCTGCCGGAAGCGCAGGTTGACCGTTTCATGTTGAAAGTGAAAGTAGATTACCCAACCAAAGACGACGAGCGGGAAATCATGCGCCGCAATTTGCTCGACGAGCATTTTGGCGAAGTGAAGCCAGTCGTTCAGCCGAAAGACATTTTGACTGCCCGCCACTCGGTGCGCCAGGTCTATATGGACGAAAAAATCGAGCGGTACATCCTCGACATTGTCTTCGCCACCCGCCGCCCGAAGGACTACGGCTTGGCGAACCTCGAACCGCTCATCAACTACGGCGGCTCGCCCCGTGCCACCATCAACCTGGCGCTGGCTGCCAAAGCTCTCGCCTTTCTGAAGCGCCGGGGATACGTAATTCCTGAAGACGTGCGGAATATTTGCCACGACGTAATGCGGCATCGGATTGGGTTGACGTACGAGGCGGAGGCGGAGAGCGTGACGCAGGAGGATATTATCAATAGGGTTTTGAATAAGGTGGAGGTGCCTTAATTTATCTCGCATATCGTGTAAAAAATAAGCCGGAAGCAATTGCTTCCGGCTTATTTTTTACACGATATGCGGTCAGAATAAATGCTTTCATCTTTCGATGAGCAATTGCCCCATGACATATCCCTCATCAATCCACGTTCTAACGTAGTATTGCCCTTCTTGCAAATTGGAAGCATCGAAATTGATACTCATATTCGAGACCTCGAAATGATTTATCAAATTTCCTTGAAAGTCAATAAGGTCAAGAAATGTAAAATCCATTTGTTCCTGCTCGCCATTTTTGTCCAAGTATAATTGGACATTTACCTGAGAACTTGCCGGGTTTGGAGAAATCAAAAATTCGTACTCATATTCGTCGCAAGCCCAATAACTCGGGCAAGCAAGAATGTTTTGAGAACTCACGCCGCACTCATTGCTGGCAATCACATTTACCCATACACAATTATATGGCGGGTTGGCGTTCGGATTATATTGAAGCGTAAAATCGAACTCATTGCAAGTGCTATGATTGGTTGCCGTAGTGTTGTAATCATTCCATTCATCCACGCAATTATCCGCATCTCCCTGAAGCGTTACAGTTATCCAGTGACTTCCCAAGCCCTCATTAGGGCAGATATAGGCAAATGGTCCGGGGTCTCCGTCAATCTTAATATTGGTTATTATCGGCTTGCCAGCGAAAAAAGTTTTTTGCCTGGTAACAGTGCCACAAGGCGTATTTATCGTAAAAGTAATGGTTGCATTGCCTTGATATCCAATTGCTGCACCAATCATGGCTTCTTCCCCGGTACCTGAGGAAGGGCTTGTAGCGTTTGCTGGCACGACAGCCCATGTTGTTTGCGAACCTTGTGGTGCGGGAATATCTAATTTATAGGTTGCCGAAGACGTGCTACATAAAAAATCGCCGCCAACAACCTTTGTAGCAGGCTCTATTGGTTCAAAAGCAATTGACTTTGTACATGAAGAGGAAGTTTGCCCAAATGCCGTTGCGACCAGCGAAACAGTTCCTCCACTCGTGCCGTTTGGCGTCACGCTGGTTGCCGGACCAGTCATGCCGCCCGACCAACCGCTTGGAAATGTCCAACTATAAGTATATCCTGTCAGGGTTGGGTCTGTTGTCGCCAATAATCCAATAGCAGTAGTGTTTCCACATACGACGTAATTGGGTGCGCCAATGATTGGACAGGGCGGCTGCACAAATCTGTTGATCGAACAATAAGCCCAACTGCTCCATCTCCCGCATTTGCTCTGTCCTCTGACCCGAATGGTGGCTCCGTGCGATATGTCGGTCACGACTTGAGCGACCTTATTATTGATGCCGCCGGGACTTGTAAAACTCATGCTCCAGCCTTGCCCACCGTTGTCTATTGCCCATTCGTACGAACCTACTTCCGACGGGTCGTTTAGCCCTTTGAATGGGTAAAGTAATTCAGCGGTCATATTGAAAGACACACTCTTCCCTATGACGACTGCGCCGGGACAACCTACGCTGGTGTTAATTGTAGGCGTCAAGCCATTTACGGAAAGGATGGGGATGTCGAAATCTGTTTCAGGCACTTGTGCACAATCTGGGTCGCTAGCTTTAGGCTTTACTTTTACCTTTACTCCTTGTGGAATATCGCTCCAACTTGCCGAAAATGTTTTATTGGTATTATTCGGAGTAAAGGTAATTGCGTTGCCGCCGACGTGTGTGATTTCTACATCACAACCACTTGGGTCGACAGTGACGGTGTAGTTGTAAGTGACAGCCGGGCAAGCTGCGTCGGTATTAAAAGAGTGATTGGGACTGATGGTGATATTTTGCGAAAGCAAAATGTTGTTGACAAACAGCAAGAAAAAGAATGCTGTCGAGAAAATAATGATTTTTTGGCTCATCCCCTCTTTAAGGTGAAACAGGCATTTTCGAGGGTTAGAATTTCCAGGTTTTCAAAACCTGGAAATTCTGTGCTTGGATATCATTTCACCTTAAAGAGGGGATGAGCGTTAATTTCAGTTGGTCTTCGCTCAATTCCATTCTATTGCAAATGGCAGTGATACCATTATGAAAGAAAAAGAAGTCCTTGTGTTTGTCACCCAATATTGTCTGACGTATCTTTTTGTTTATTGCATTATTTGAACCCAAGCTTTGTCGTACATTTTTTTGAAAGAGTGAACCGTCTTTGATGCCGGGCAATTGAACACATTCCTTCAATGGCAAAGCGGCAATAACCACTTGTGTTCCTGAAATTGTAAATGGCATTGCCTTGCTTTGTGATAAGTCAAGAGTGTAATTTATTGCTGGGTTATCCGCTTCGAGTGCTAAATCATATCTTCTCTGCAATTCGTTTTCATCTACGAGGGAAATTGTTGCGTCAAAATCTTCATTTTCGGATATCTCTGCAAGTTGTCTTTGAAATGTATCAAGGTCGTTTTGGGCTGATGCGGTTAGCGTTGCAGTGGTTATCAACTCAAAACAAACTTCATATTCATCTTCAAAAGCTCTCGCTACTTCTGATAATTTCCTTTGAAGTTTTGAATTGCCAACCTGTTGCAACCTTACTAAATCTCGAAGTTGCATCCACGAAGCCAGTACTTCTCTCAATGGTTCAGCATCAATCGTTCCGCCCGAAACAAACTTTCCTTGAATTATATAAACTGTCTGTTTGTCATCATTTACTACGATGGCATCTATTTGTTTGTCGTCCACCCCATCAGTAATTGCGTCTTTCGTTTCGTTTCTATCTCGCTGTAAAATGTTGAATAGATACCACGCTACAAATCTTTGTCCGTCATTTGGGAAGTTTTGTTGAAAGTATTCCGTTTGGACTTGCTCTTTGATGTGTTCGTAAATGCTCATTCAGGTATTTATTTAATTTGTAACTGTTCAGGACAGGCGTAAGAGTTGAGAAATTTCGTAACTGTTCAGGAGAAGGAAAGAGCTACAGGTTTATTCGACAAAATATCTT
>CAZHLB010000349.1:0-7009 GCA_964533005.1 uncultured Saprospiraceae bacterium | reverse complement strand
ACCACTCCTGCCAAGCACCAAAACATCGGTGCGAGGGATGGGCTGGACGTAATTTTCAGCCAACTCCAACACCTTGTCTTTTGCCTCGGCAATATTTCGCTGGGTGTTCATCACGACGGCGTCTTTTTTCGGCAGCAGGTAACCATATTTATATGCCTCGTGCGCCGAAGTAGCGACACTCGCCAATGCAATGGTTTTGAATTTTTCAATCAAAGTCGGAATCTGCACGTCGCCCTCGAAAAAGGCGTCGCTGGCTCGCACCGCAAATTCTTTCGTGCCGCCGCCGCCGGGAATCAAGCCAACGCCCACCTCGACCAATCCGATGTAACTCTCTGCAGCACAAAGGGCTGCGTCGCAGTGCATGATGGTTTCGCAGCCGCCGCCAAAAACGTAGCCCTGCGTGGCAGCCACAACGGGGATGCCAGAGTAGCGGCAGCGCATCGTCGTTTGCTGGAACATCCGCACGGCGAAGTCTAACTGTTCCCATTCTTGTTCGTAAGCCATCATCGCCAGCATCATCAGGTTGGCGCCGACGCTGAAATTTTTGGCGTTGTTGCCAATCACCAAACCCTTCCAATCGCCTTCTTCGGCAAGTTGAATGGCATCGTTGATGCCTCGCAGGACGCCCTCGCCAATCGTGTTTGCTTTGCTGGTAAATTCGAGGCAAAGCACCCCGTCGCCGATGTCGTGGACGGTGGCTTCGGTGTTTTGATAGACGGGCTTTTTGTCTCGATAATTGTCCAAAATGATGAAGGCTTCCGTGCCTGGAACGGTCTCGTATTTTTTAGTCAACTGATTGTAAAACAGGCGCTTGCCGCCTTGTCGTTTGTAAAATTTGTCGAAGCCACCGGCGAGCATTTCCTTCACCCAGTCGGCAATTTTTTCGCCTTGCGCCTCCGCCATTTCCACCCCTTTTTGTACGCCAATCACGTCCCAATATTCGAAGGGGCCCAAGTCCCAGGCGAAGCCTGCCCGCAGCGCATCGTCCACGCTGTACAGGTGGTTGGAGATTTCAGGAATGCGGTTGGAAACGTAGGCGAACAAGCCCAGCAACGAGCGCCGCACCAGTTCGCCGCCCTTGTCTTGCGCAGCAAAAACCGCCCGCACCCGCTGGTTCAAATCTTCGGTTTGTTTGGCAATGCCGAGGCTGGGCAACGCAGGTTTTGGCGACTTTTCGTACGCCAAAGTTTCGAGGTTGAGGGAGAGAAAAACGGGTTTGCCTTTGTCGTCCTTCTCGTTGGATTTTTTGTAAAAACCCTGTCCCGCCTTGTTTCCGAGGAAATTGTTTTCGAGCAAAAATTCCAGGTAGCGGGGAACTTCAAACGCCGCCGCCTGCTCGTCATTCGGGCAATTTTCACGAATGCCATTGATGACTTTGACCGCCGTATCGTGCCCGACGAGGTCGCCGAGGCGGAAAGTGCCGGTGTTCGGTCTGCCGATGGCGGGCCCCGTCAGGGCGTCCACTTCGTCAATGCGCAAGCCGATTTGCGTGGTCAATTGGTAAATTTTCGCCATCGCATAAACGCCGACCCGGTTGGCGATGAAAGCAGGCGTGTCTTTGCAAAGCACCGTGCGTTTGCCGAGGTGTCGGTCGCCGAATTCCATGAAAAAATCAACCACCTCCCGGCTCGTGTGAGGCGTCGGAATGATTTCCAGCAAAGCCATGTATCGAGGCGGGTTGAAGAAGTGCGTGCCGCAAAAATGTTGTCGGAAATCATCGCTCCGGCCTTCGAGCATCAGGTGAATCGGGATACCGGAAGTGTTGGAAGTGACGAGCGAACCCTTGCGCCGGTGTTTGTCCACCTGCTCGAAAATCTGCCGTTTGATGTCCAGCCGCTCCACGACGACCTCGATGACCCAGTCGCAATCTTTAATTTTTGCCATGTCGTCCACCAGGTTTCCGAGCGTGATGCGGCTGGCGAAATCCTTGTCCATCAGTGGTGCAGGCTTCGATTTGATAGTAAAATCAAGGCTTTGAGCGGCGATGCGGTTGCGAGCGGCGGGGTCGTTTTTTTTGTTTTCGGGCAAGTCGGGCGGCAGGATGTCAAGCATTAAAACTTGCAAACCGGCATTGGCAAAGTGGCAGGCAATGCCCGAACCCATGACGCCTGAGCCGAGAACGGCGATTTTTTTGATTCGTCTCATTGAGTTGAGGATTTGATGATTTGAAGATTTGATGATTTGAGAGGCTAACTGGCGAAAATTCGCTTGGGACGCAAACTTAAAAGCAGGAATTGCAAATCCGGTTGGCAGGCAGAAAATTTCTCGTCGAGTCCAACCCACCTTTCCGAAAGTTCTAAACTTTCGGAAAGGTTTGTCCCCCGCTTACTCGCCTACCCGCCTACTCCCTATTCGCCTACTTCTTTAGAAATCATGCCTAAACCCTTGACATTCTGCAAAAACGCCTAACTTTCCCGCCGCTTTGAAACACTTGCACAAACCAAAAAGACGTTTGTTCGACCACTCTTTCACCCGGACTTGCATCACCTGAAAAGACCGGAAAGAGCATGGGAAAACGCCAAACTGCACTATTCATGTTTCCAACCAACTTGTTCCTTCAAACTCCCGTGGACTCCACCGCTGTCACCACCGAATCGCAATCCATGATTGATTTGCTTTTTTCCGGGGGTCCCGTTGGGGTTGCCATTGTCTTGATTCAGCTCATTCAATCCGTGATTGCGCTCTTCATTTTCGTCGAACGTTACCTGTCCATCAAAAAGGCAGGCGAGATTGACGAGCATTTCATGAACAACATCCGGGTCAACGTCAGCGCCGGAAACATCCAGGCTGCTCGTGCCCTCTGCCAAAACACGGACACGCCCGTCGCCCGCATGGTGGAAAAGGGCTTGGCTCGCATCGGCAAACCTTTGCGGGACATCGACGCTGCCATCGAAAACGTCGGCAACCTGGAAATTTTCAAGCTGGAAAAAGGCTTGTCCACCCTGGCAGGCATCTCCGGCAGCGCCCCGATGCTCGGTTTTTTGGGCACGGTGACAGGTATGATTGTCAGCTTCCAGCAAATGGCGACGGCGCAAAACGTCACGCCTCAGTTGCTCGCAGGCGGTATTTATCAGGCATTGATTACGACGGCGGTGGGCTTGGTGGTGGGCATTTTTGCCTACATCGGCTACAATCACCTGGTTGGCAGGGTGGACAAAGTGGTCTATCAAATGGAGCGGCACACGACCGAGTTCATGGATTTGCTGCAAGAACCGTCTGCCTGAAAATCAAAGGTTTAGGGAGGTTGAGGAGGTTTAGAGGGTTTAGACTAAACCCTCTAAACCTCCTCAACCATCTCAACAATTAAAGAGCCATGGGCTTAAAGCGAAGAAATAAAACCAGCGCCGAATTCAGCCTTGCGTCCATGACGGACGTGATTTTCCTGCTGCTGATTTTTTTCGTGCTGACTTCCAATTTTGTCAAAATCACGGAAAGCGAGCTGCCCGAATCCGACTCAAAAACGGTGGCTCCGGCGACGGTTATCGTGGAAATTGGCAGGGACGGCAAGTTGAATTTTGGCGGCGTCACGCATACTCCCGCTTCGTTGAAGGCTGCCCTCCAGGCAAAACGCAAGGAAGCGGGCGACCCAAAAGATTTCACCATCACCATCGCCGCCTACAAAGACGCCCCTTTCGACTACGTGACCGACGTGATAAAAATCGCCGGCGAGATGCGGGCGAAGGCAATTTTGGCAACCAAACCGAAGCAATCTTGAAAATGATGAATGATGAATGATGAATGATGAATGGTTGGAACGTCCCAACTATTCATCATTCATCATTCATCATTCATCATTCATCATTCATCATTATTCATTATTCAATGCCACTCAAGAAAAAAGCAAAAGTCAAAGCGGAATTCAGCATGGCGTCCATGACGGACATGATTTTCCTGCTGCTGATTTTTTTTGTGCTGAATTCCAGTCTGGTCGCACCCAACGCATTGAATCTCAAGCTGCCCGGCAGCTCCCGCACGAAAGTGCAGGTGACCGACCGCACCGACGATGTTTCCATCGGCGAGGACGGCGATTTATTTTTCAACGGAAAAAGAATCTCTCCCGCCAACCTCGATGCAACGCTGGAGCGGAAGGCAAGACCCGATTATCATTTCACCATTTCTCCCAAATCCGGTGCGCCTGTTAAATCCGTCGCCTTGGTGATGGACGCCGCCCGGCGCTTTCAAATCGAACCGATTTTGATGTCGCCGGAGAAGTGATGGGTGATGGGTGATGAGTGATTGGTGATTGGGGCTGCCCCAATCACCAATCACTCATCACCCATCACCTTTCCGTTTGGTTAAAAAAACAAAAGCGGGCATCCTGTTTCAATCCTTGTGTACTTCACTGGCGTTTAAGCATCCGAACCTTAAAAATACTTTTTGCCATGGATGAACTTACCAGGACAGAATCCGCAAACAAGCGCAAAGGCTTGATTTTCAGCGTGGTTTTCCACACGGTCGCCATTATTTTGCTGGCGTTGTTCGGGCTTTCTTTCCAAAATCCGCCGCCGGAACAGGGTGGCATTTTGGTCAATCTCGGCATCCCCGAAGAAATGGGCACGGGCAATGAAAATGCTCCCGAAGGCAAACCCGCCGAGGCTGCCGAAGAACCGGAACCCGAACCTGAAAAGGAAGAAGTGCCACCTCCGAGAGAGAAACCTAAAAAAGAAGTTGAAAAACCCAAGCCTACGCCTGAAAAGCCCGTCGTAAAAACGGAAGACCCCGAAGCCATCGCCTTGAAAAAGAAAAAAGAGGAAGAAAAGAAAAGGCAAGAAACCGAGGCTCGTGAGCGCCAGGAAGCCGAGCGCAAGCGCAAAGAAGCCGAAACCGCCGAAGCCAAACGCAAGGCAGATGAAGCCAAAAAACAGCAGGAATTGAAAGACCAAATCGGCGGCGCACTCGGCGGCGGCAAAGGAAAGGGCAAGGGCAACAGCGGAAAAACCGGCAATCCCGGCGACCCGAATGGCGACCCGAATTCTGATGTTTTAACTGGCATCAGCACGGGTTCGGGCGTGGTCGGCGGTGGCTTGGGTAACCGGGGCGTGGTGAAAAAAGGCGCTCCGATTTCGGACAATTCGCAGGAGGAAGGCACAATGTATCTCGATATCTGCGTCGACCAGAATGGCAATGTTATTAGTGCCGAATACACGCAGCGTGGCTCAACTGTCAATAGTTCTCGCCTTAAACAGCTTGCAATTCAAAATGCCAAGCAGTGGAAATTCAAACCTGGCGAAGTGGACAAGCAGTGCGGCACGATTCGCTACGATTTCAAACTGAAATAAAATCGCAATCCAATACCATTTCCAAAAGGGCGGAGTGTTCAAAGACCTTCGCCCTTTCTTTTTGGGTGAAGCCTTGGTGTCGCCAAACTCCAGTTTGGCGATGGGCGCCTCTGCCAGAAGTGCCAAACAGATAAAAAAGGGCGGCGACCTGCTCAGGTCGCCGCCCTTTTTCATTCAAAAAATTCCGGCTCATGTCGGGTCTGGGTGAAGCCTTGGTGACGCCAAACTCCAGTTTGGCGATGGCTCACTTCGCCAAACTGGAGTTTGGCGACACCTTTCTCCCACCCGTCAATCCACCAAAATCATTTTCCGAGTCGCCTTGAAACCTTCCGTTTCCAAGGTGTAGAAAAAGACACCGGTGCGGCTCAGGTCGCTCCGCTTGATTTTCACTTCGTTGAAGCCGCTCGAAAAATCGCCGCTCACCACCTTCATTTTTTTGCCGGAAACATCCGTCAAATTCAGCGTTGCGAAAGCAGCTTCGGGCAAGTAAAAACCGATGGTCGTGAAGTCGCTGAACGGGTTCGGCGTGTTTTGAAATAACTCGAAATCAGCCTCTTCCAAATTCTTGAAACGAAGCTGAACGCCAAGCAAATCGCCATTTTTAGCGTAGGCTTCGGCTGGCGTGTACCTGGAATTCAGGTGCAGCGCCCGGCTCAGTTTGGCGTCTGCCTTTGCCTTGAATTTCAACGCAAAAACCTGTTCCATTTCACCAAGTATTTCTGTTCCGCTGTTCCAACTGGCAGTAATTGCGCCTTTTTCAAGCAGGGTCAAACCGAAATTTTCAGCCTTCGCCATGCCGGGCACAACTTCCACGAACTCAAGCATTTCCCAGTCGAAATCAAGCGTGAACTGGAAGCCGGAAACATCGAAAATTGGCGAAGTGAAATTCACCTGGAACATTTCACCCTCCTTCAAATCCACGTCTTCTGTTTCAAAAACAAGGTTACCAGAAGTACTTCGGTCTTCGTTTCCGCCGAGCAAATTCGGCGCAGCGCTGCCGTTCACATCGCCGATTTTGACGGCAATGAAATTGGCTTCGAGCTGGCTACTGGCGACGTTGTTGAAATTGAGCAATTCCGGGAAATTCGTTTGGAACGGGTTCGCCAGGTTCGGGAAGACGAATTTTTTGTCCACAAAACGCCACGAGGTATTGTTCGGGAAATCGTCTTCGATGAACAGAATCAGTTTGCGCAGTTGCACCAGGTCGAAAGTCGTGACCGAATTGGAATGGTTGGCGTCGGCGGCAATGATTTTGTAAGGCGAATTGAGCGCCTGGACGCCGAGGATGTGCTTTGAAATCAGCACCAAATCGAAGGTCGTCACGCCGTTTAGCGGGTTCACGTCTTTCTGCGGGACGATGCTGTAATCGCCGCCCGGCTCGACCGTCGTGAACTGGAAAGAGCCATCAATTCCAGTCATCGCCGTGCTCGAATTTGAACCGGAAAGGCTGACCGAGACGCCTTCGATGCTCTCGTTTTCCTCGTTGGCAATCTCGCCGCCCATGGCAATGAAAGGCTGCGGGCAGAAAAGCTGGTTGTCCTGAACGAGGATGAAAGTCTGGCAGGAACTCTGATTTCCGGCGGCGTCGGTCACGAAAATATTGACCAAAACTGCGCCCAGGTGCTCGCAGTCGGCATCGAAAAATTGGTCGGTCACGTCCGTTGAAAACGAAAAAGTCAGGTCGCCAGGGCAATTGTCGGAACTACCGTCGTCGAGGTCGCTCGCCCAGA